>JBHHVG010000371.1:0-3905 GCA_046754165.1 Myxococcota bacterium | reverse complement strand
GGCTCCCCGTCTCGCCCCGGAAACGCGGCGAGAATCCCTCCGCTGCTAGACTGCCCCGCGCCTCGGTGTGGAGACGCCTGGATGTTCGGATCGCTCCGGTTCGTGCTGGCCCTGTTGGTCGTGATCACGCACCTCGGGCCGTGGTTCTGGCCCGGGGTCTACGCGGTCTTCGGGTTCTACATCATCAGTGGCTATCTGATGTGCCTGGTGTTGAACCGGCGCTACGGCTTCAGCCCGCGCGGCTTTCGCACCTACGCGTTGAACCGCTTCCTTCGCATCTTTCCTCCCTACTGGTTCGCCTGTTGTCTCAGCGTGATCGTGCTCGCCTTCGTCGGTCCGAACGCGGGATATGCCCTGGGCATGCCGTGGGAGCTCCCGCCGTCGTGGCTCGACTGGGTCGACAACTTCTCCATCGTTTCGCTGCCCACCGGCCGCGAGAGCCGGCTCGTCCCGCCCTCCTGGGCCCTCCGCGTCGAACTCTTCTACTACGCGCTGATCGGGCTCGGCATGGGCCGCAGCCGGAGGATCGCTCTCTTGTGGCTGCTCCCGAGCATCGGCTACCACCTCGCCATCTGGCGGACGGGATCGGGCTGGGAATCCATGTACTTTCCAATCCCGGCGGCTTCGCTGCCGTTCAACCTGGGCGCGCTGATCTATCACTTCCGCGAGGAGATTCCCGAAGCACTGCGGAAGTCCCTCCCGCTGCTCGGCCTCGCGATCGCGCTGTGGATGGTGAACATCGTCGTGGGGCCCACCCGGTACGGTGAGCAGAAGGGTCCGATCAACTTCTACCTGAACGTCGCGCTGGTTGGGGTACTCGTCGCCCTGCTCTGCCGGCGCAAGCCGAACGGCGCCTGGTGGAAGAAGATCGAGAACGTCCTGGGCGATCTGTCCTACCCCGTCTACCTCGTCCACATGCAGATCGGCGTGGCCCTCGTCTCGCTCCAGATCGCCCGGCCGTTCAATCTGCAGCTGGTGTACGTGTCCCTCGTTCCGATTCTGCTCACGTCGTGGGCGATGTTGCGATTCGTGGACGATCCGATCGAGGACATGCGCAGCCAGGTGAAGCGCAGGTTCCGGGAACGCGCGTAGCGGGCGGCCGGACGAGGGGGCCCGGACCCCTCGGCCAAGGATCCGATCTCCCGCCGGCGCTGGAGAAGGAGCCCCGCCATCAAGGCGAGGCCCAACCAGAGCAGCGGCTCCGTCTCGAAACGGAAGCGCATGTTCTCGTAGTTCTCGAACAGGTTCCCCACCACGAAGACGTACGCGAGGGTTCCGTACAGATAGACGCCCATCAGGCTCCGAACGCGATCGCCGTCCCGGAACGATGCGCGAAGCTGGAACGGCATTCCGACCAACAGCAGCGCCGTTCCGAAGACGACGAACCACGACACGTACGGAAGCACGGCCGGGTCCGACGCGTCTTCCGGCGGGTCGGACGCCTGCCAGTAGACGAGCCGCTTGTACCAACTATCGATCGGCGCCACCGTCCGGAGATTCTCTCGGGAGACGAGGGACAGGTCGAGAACCGGATAGTCCGTGGCCGGGCGGAAGTAGAAGCCGAGGGAGGAGGTGAAGACCGTCCACAGGATCGGTGGGCGCGCCGCCACCACCGCCCAGTAGTCGTCGAGGTACGTCGCGGAGACGGGGAGATAGATGGAGTGGTTGAAGTTCACGTGTCCGGAAGCCTTGTGCGTCCGGTCGAGGGCCGCAACGCCTCGCGGCTCGACCTCGAAGAACGGCGCGTAGGCCGACGGTGGCGCGAATGGGCGGCGGTCGCGGATGACCGAGCGCGAGCCGGGGGGCCGCCGCAGGGGGACGCGTTCGCGGGCGTAGTAGGCCCGCATTTCCTCGGCCGTGTAGCTCTGGTTGTAGACCGTGTTGTAGAGGTTCATCCCGGTCCACGAGCTCGACGTGAAGGTCCCGAAGACAAGCCAGTTCTTGAGCGGCCAGGCGAGGCCGAGAGCCAACAGCGCGGCCGCAACGGCCCAGGCCCGCCGCGAGCGGAACGACGCGATCAGGGGAACCGCGAGCCCAGCCGCCAGCCAGACGGGATGGAACATGCTGCGTGCCGACTCCACCGCAAGCAGGCAGAGGCCGTAGGCCGCGAGCCACACGAGGCGTCGCGACGTCAGCGCGCGCTCCAGGAAGAAGAGCGCCGCGACCAGCGCGACCTGCACCGGGTGGGTGTAGAAGTAGTTGTTCTCGTAGACGATGTGAGCCGGGTTGAGAAGCACCAGCAGAGAGACGATCCAGGCCGCTCGGCGGCCCGGCAGCAGCCGCAGAACGAGCACGAAGAACAGCCCGTCGAACGCGATTCCCTGCGCCCAGAAGAGCGCCTGGAACACCGCGGCCGCGGCATCGCCGAAGGCGATGAGGCCCAGACCGGTGACGCCGTTCAGCAGCGGCGGCTGGGAATGGAGGTAGGCGAGCGACGTCCCCCACGCCTCGGTCAGCACCTCGGGGTCGAGGAACTGCCAATACCAGGACACGGGCTCGAAGTCGAAACGCACGCCCAGGACGCGGTAGCCGATCCTCGCGAGCAGCGAGATGCCCATGAACACGACGAGGTCGCGCTTCAAGCTGCGCGTCCCGATGCCAACCCGTCTCGCATCGCCCGCGATTGTACCGGCACTCGCCCATGTCGCCGCATTGCCATCGCGTTCCGGTTCAGCGCGCAGCGCAGGGAAGCACGGCGAGATCCTCCAGCGCTCGGTGGACCGAACGCGCGGCCAAGCGCGCCCCGTCGCGGTTCCAGTGCGGGTCGTCCACGAGAAAGAGCGGAAAGATCTCGGAGTTCTCGAAGGCCGGCATCAGGTTCACGACCGGATACGGCAGGCGGTCGGCCGCCTCGTCGAAATAGCGGAAGGGTTCGCGGACGTACGGACCCAGCACCTCGTAGGAGCGGCGCTCCCAGTTCTCCGGCGACTCGCTTTCCGAGTACTGGTAGGCACGCGGGTAGAGAACGAGCACCATCGGAACGCCGAGGGTGTCCGCGGAGAAGGCGTGGAGATCGGCCAGATTCTTCACGACGCCGCGCTCGATCCAGCGCTGCGTGACTTCGAGGGGCGCGCTGGTGGCGAAGAAGCGGTCTTCCGGCGGCGCTGGCCCTCCGCCGACCTCGCGGGGCGGGCCCGGTCGCAGGAGCCCGCGCACTCCAGACGCGTCGACGAGGTCGACCTGGAGCCAGGGAAGTGCGCGATCGAGGAACTGTTGGACCACGCGCGCCGTGTCCACTTCGAACTCGCCGGCACTGCGCAGGGCCCGCTCGTAGCGCAGGTCGTCGTGGAAGTCCGTCATGTCGAGGTTGTAGACCACGAGATCTGGCTTGTAGGCGTAGCCGATGCGGCGGAGCAGCCGAAGGCCGAGCAGCGGGGACGAGCTCAGCCAGCCGAAGTTGATCGCGCGCACGCGCGTCTCGCAGCCGGGAGCGTTGGCGAGGGCCTCGAAGACCTGGGGATAGGTCGCGCGGTTCGGAAGCCGCGTCCCGAAGGTGAAGGAATCGCCCAGGAATAGCACGACGAACTCCTCTTCCCGCACGTCGGCCGACTCGCCCTGGAATCGCAACCCGTCGGAGTTGATGTTGCGGCCGTCCGGCACGGGGCGATGGTCGACGGTGAGGTCGAACTGCTCGGAGACCGATGCGACCACGATCGCCGTCACGATCTTCGGTGCGATCACGGCGATCGCCGCTGCGGTCGCGGCGACCGCGACCGCAGCGAAGGGAGCGGCGCGCAGCAGAACAATGGCCGCCAGGATCCCACACGCCGCCAACAAGCCCGTAAAGCCCGGTGCGGCGATGCGAAAGAGGATGGCGTAGACCGCCGCAGCCGCGATCCAGAGGTCCGAGCGCTGCCACAGAGCCACAGCCCGCGCGGCGACGCGCTGCGACGCCGGGCGGCGGC
>JBHHVG010000370.1:0-3910 GCA_046754165.1 Myxococcota bacterium | reverse complement strand
CGTCGCGCCGATGACGAGTCGGGGGCCCCCGTGCCCGTCGCGGTGGTGCAGGGCTGTGGGGCCCGGGTCGTAGTCGGCACCGCGCATGCGATCGGGGTCCAGCCCGGAGCCGTGAAAGAAGCTCTTGTCGCCCAGGTCGACGACGCGGTACCCGAGCGGGTCGCCGGGCAGCGGGTAACGCTCGACGATCACCCCGTCGCGGTATACGACCCGCTCCCGACGCAGGTCGATCACGCTCGCCTCCCGGCCGAGAGTCGCCTCGTAGAACCGGACGAGCTCGTCGAGCCCGGCGATCTCGCGGATCTTCGCGAAGTCGCAGTCGTGCTGCGGCGCCTCCGCGATCATCACGGCGCCCTCGCTTCCCACGGCGAGGAACGCGTAGTCGGCCACGGCGCGCAGGATCGAACCGTGGGTCACGACGGACTCGACCGTCGCGTTCGCGTCGGGGTTCCAGTGGCGGATGAAGTTCGGCTTCAACACCACCCGCTGGCCGCGTACGACGCAGTCACCCAGGGGGTTCCAATCCGGGCTGCCGAAGCGGGGCGCGTCGAGCCCCAGGGCCAACAGCGCCGCGCGCACCGCCGCGTAGATAGGATTCGGGGCTTCCTGTGCTCCTTCGCCCGGCAGCAGCGAGGCGAGCTCGGGATAGGCCTTGCCCGGTCCGAAGGGCCGCTCGATTCCGGAGTAGCTTTTTTCGGTCCAGGCGAGGCCTGCGCGGATCATCGGGTAATGCTCCCGACGCGCGACTTGACGGCGCGGAACTTGCCGTTGGGCTCTCGCGGAATGCTGTCGACGAGATGGACGCGGATGCCGATCTCGTGGCCGAGCCGGGAGCGGATCTCCTTGAGGAGCAGGCGCCCGCTGGCCTCGGAGTAGGTCGGCCGTGGGATCACGAGCACGTCGATCGATTCGTCCGTGTCCTGCAGGATCTGGGCCTCGGCGACATCGAGCTGCTCCTTGAAGACGTGGTCGAGCCGGCCGATCAGCCGCCCGTCCGGCGTCAGCACGTAGTCTTCGATGCGGCCGTCGACCTTCAGGAAGACGTCGCCGGGCCGGCCGCACACGCAGGGCTTCTTCGCCCGCGTTCCGACGTCGCCGATCCGATACCGGAACAGCGGAGTCGCATCGTGTGCCAGGCCCGTGATGAGGAGCGGGCCCGCGATGTACTCGTCGGTCTCCTCCGTGGTCTCGATCTCGACGATGCAGAACTCCATGTCGACGTGGTGATGGCCGACCTCGCACTGGGTCATGGACACCCCGAACTCGCTCACGCCGTAGCGGTCGCGGACCGGTGCGCCGAAGGCCTTCTCGATGGTCTCGCGCTGGAAGGCGAGCAGCGACTCCGACGACGTGAAGACCGCCGCGACGCGGCCCGGCGGAAGCGGACGATCGGCTTCCAACATGGCGCGGGCGACCAGGTGGATCGAAGACGGGTAGCCCTGGATGTATCGCGCGGGCATCTCGTGGACGGCGTCGATATACGAGCGCAGGTTTCTCGGCGTCATGTGATAGACGGAGAAGAGCGTCTGGTGGATGTAGGCGTTCGTGCGCCAGAAGGGCGGTCGGGTCTGGCTGAACGGAACGATGATCTGCCCGTTGAACGTCAGATTCGGGTCCGACGGATCCTTGACGCCACACTCCCGACGCATGCGCCAGACCGTCGCGTACTCCTCGGCGAGGGTCTTCTGGGTGTACCAGAGGGGCAGGGCGCTGCCCGTCGTGCCGCTCGTCTTGCCGCGGAGGAGGCGGCGCGGTGAGACATCTCGCGCCAGGAACGCCTTCGGCTGGTCCCGGTAGGCGCGCTTCTCGAGCGGCGGGATATCGGCCAGCGTCTCCTGGATCGCCGTCAGCGGATCGCTGTGCCGCGACGGGGGCGCCAGGTCGCGGTAGTAGGGCACGTAACGCCGCGCGCGCTCTACGAGGATATCGAGCCGATCGCGCTGGATCCGGTGCAGGTCTTCCAGCGGGCCGCTGACCGTGCTCTCCCAGGTTCGCAGCGTTTCCCGGAAGTGGGAGTTGAAGCGGGCCCGAAAGCGCGTGTATCCGGCGGCCGTGCACATCAGGCTCTGTGCGAAGACCGGCAGGGCCGGGTAGAGCGCGTCGTAGATTCGATTCACCGGGTCGCGACTGCCTTCCTCGTCTCCACGGGTCGTCAGTCCGGCACGTAGGCCGGGAGCAGGGCCAGGACCCGGGGCGCGAGGTCTCGGAACGCCCGCTCGGAGGTCTGTTCGTCGTTTCGCTCGATGGGGATCGTGAAGCGGATGAGCGAGCCGTCCGTGCGCTGGCGCAGGGCCCGGTCGAGTCCGACGTAGACGATCTTCTTCCAGTCTTCGGAGATCACCCGGCCGCGCGACTGGTACCAGTAGTAGACGAGCCGCCGGGCCTTGCCCTTGGCGATGATCATCCGCTTCGCGGTGCCCTGTGGGTCCGGTAGACCCGGGATATCGATGCGGACGGTGCTGTTGGCGATGATGTCCCAGCCGGAGCCGGGCAGGCAGTGGGCCGGCGGGTGGATCGAGTTCTCGCCGGCGCCACCTCCCTCTTCGCGCACCTGGGAGGCGTGGTAGCCCACGTAGACATCGATGGTGTAGGGGTACGCGGCGTTCGCGAAGCGGCAGATCATGTAGTCCGTGACGCCCAGATTGATCCGGGTCTGCTCGTCCATGGAGACGAGGCCGGGGCAGCTCCACTCGTCCAGGTGCAACGGGAATTCCGAGAATTGCTGTCGGTCTGGATACTTGGGCGTGCTGGCGAGGAAGTGGTAGGTGTAGAAGTTGGCGACGATGAACGCGACGGCGACGAGGGTCTTGATCACGCCGCTGCGCCCCGCGCGGTCTTCTCCCGCCACGATTTCGGCCACAGCAGCGCCAGCAGCCAGGCTTCGACCATGAGAACCGCGAGCGCCAGGCCGAACGTAAAGAAGCCCTCGAGCTGATGGATCGCTCCCGCGGCCGCCTCCTCGCCGTAACGAAACGCGAGGTAGCCGGTCAGCGCCACGCGGAAGGCGTTCACGGCGATGGCAATCGGAATGGTCGACACAACCAGGATCATCCGCTCGACGAGGTTCTTCCGGAAGAAGTACGCGAACACGATACCGAGGGTTCCGAGCGCCATCAGGGATCGCAGGCCGCTGCACGCCTCGGCGACGAAGAGCCGGCTCTCGGCCAGGTGGATGATGTTGCCCTCGCGGAGTGCGGGGACGCCGATGTTGTACAGGGCGTTCACGGCGACGTCCGCGGCGATCAGTTGGAGCGGAAACGCGATCACGTTCACGAGCGACTGGGGCAGGGGAACCATCAGGAACAGGAAGAGCAGGGGAAAGGCCAGGATCCGGAAGATGGAGCGGCCGAGGGTCAGCAGGACGATCCCCATCAGCGTCAACACGAACGCGATCCGCATCGACATCAGCTCGACCCCGAGCCGGCCGACCAGCAGCGATGCCGACCCCACCAGCAGCGGAAGGACCCCCCACCAGGTGGGGTCGATGGGCGCCTTCTTGAGCTTTGGAAGCCGTTCCCAGGTGAAGAACAGGGCCAGGGGCGCGATCAGGAAACCGTGGGAGTAGTCCGGTTGGGACCTCCAGTGCAGGGTCATGTAGTAGAGAATCGGTCCGAAGACCCCGAAGGTCAGCGCCATCAGCACCGCGGCGCGCACCAACGCGACGCGGCGTTCACCATCGACGCGGGGGGCATCTGCGATCGATGCGCTCACGACTCTCGTTACCTCAGCCCGCCCGGCTGTGGGCGGTGTTCGAGGGGCGAACGGACGCGGGGGCGGCCCCGCCGGCCCCGGCGTGGCCCGGCCCCGCACCGGCCGATTACTTCCACCGCAAATTCGAGCTGCACGCCGTCGACGACTGCGATACGGCTTTTCACCCGGTGATCGCAGAGGGGCGCGTCTACTACGGCTC
>JBHHVG010000369.1:0-3941 GCA_046754165.1 Myxococcota bacterium | reverse complement strand
GAGCCCCGCGGTCTCTGCGTGCTCGTAGTAGGTGATGCCGCGGATGGTGCGCGCGTCGGCGTCCAGCGCGAGATAGCCGTAGAGCACCGACCAGAGCCCCATACCCTCGATGGGAACGATGATCCCGGTGACCTCTTCGCCTTCCTTCAGCTCGAAGATGCGGGCGTGGTTGGGCACCCGCCGCACCTTGGCCCGGTTCTGCGGGGCGGGGTGACTGGCCTCCGGGTCGCGGCTGGCCTTGCGCTGGTCGAAGGTCATCGGGTCGATGCCGTCGGCGGGGTCGCCAGAGGGAAGCGCGATGATGCGTGGGTCCAGGCTCTCGGTGAAGCGTCGGTTGATCTCTTCCCGGGATGCCTTCTCGTCGTCGGCCAGGAGGCCGGCCACTTCGAGCACGTTGCGCTGCTCGTCCAGCAGCTTGTTGGCCTTCTGCCGGTCGGCGAGGCCCACCGCCGCCGCCGACACGAGCACCGAGCAGACGAAGCAGATGCCGAACGCGAAGAGCAGGGTCTGGCCGAAACTATGCCGCACTGCGCGCCATCCTTCGCCGGATGTTGCGCCGCACTGCGAAGTAGTCGATCAGCGGCGCGAACATGTTCATGAAGAGGATCGCCAACATCATCCCTTCGGGATAGGCGGGGTTCACGACGCGAACCAGGATCACGAGGACGCCGATTCCGAGGCCGTAGAAGAACTTGCCGACATCGGTGAACGCGGACGACACAGGATCGGTGGCCATGAAGACCGTGCCAAAGGCCCAGCCGCCGAGCACCATGTGCCAGTAGAAGGGGACCTCGAACATCGGGTTCGTGCTAGATCCCGTCCAGTTGAGCAGGTTGGCCATGCAGATCGTTCCGACGACGACGCCTATGATCGTCCGCCACGAGCCGACGCGGGTGACGAGCAGAATCGAGAGCCCCAACAGGCAACACAGCGTCGACGTCTCACCCATCGAGCCCGGAATCCAGCCGGTGAAGGCCTTGCTCCAGCTGGCGTTCTCGAGAACGCCCGGTGTCGCGGCGGCCTGGGCCAGGTAGGTCGCGCCCGTGAACCCGTCGACGCTCTCGAAGTTCGCGGCGATCCACGGGGCTTCGCCGCTCATGAATGCGGGATAGGCGAAGAAGAGAAAGACCCGGGCCGTCAGCGCCGGATTGAGGAAGTTCATCCCGGTGCCGCCGAAGACCTCCTTGCCCAGAACCAGGCCGAAGGCCATTCCGAGGGCGACCATCCACAGCGGGATCGTCGGGGGCAGCGTCAGTGGAAACAGCATGCTGGTGACCAGGAAGCCCTCGTTCACTTCGTGGCCCCGGATGATGGCGCCGCCCACCTCGACGACCGCTCCGACCGCGAAGCCCACGGCCAGAACCGGCACGAAATAGAGGGCGCCGAAGATCACACAGGTGATCGGACTGCTCGGGTCGAACGAGAGACCGATTCCCTGGTAGAGGGCCATGCGCCAGTCGTCGAGCGGCAGGGCACCGTGCGAGATCGCGTACTGGGCCTGGTAGCCGGTGTTGTAGACCGCGAAGAGGATGCACGGCACGAGCGCGACCACCACCGTGATCATCATGCGCTTGAGGTCGATACCGTCGCGTACGTGGGCGGCGGTCTTGGTGACTTCGCCCGGCGTGAACATCGCGGTGTCGTGCGCTTCCCAGAGCGGGTAGAGCTTCTCGAGCTTGCCGCCCTCTTCGAACAGGGGCGCTACCTGGTCGTGGATGTCGCGGAGGAGCTTCATCAGCCTTCCTTCTCGATCATCTCGAGATTCCTGCGCAGCAGCGGCCCGTAGTCCGTCTTGCCCGGGCAGACGAACGTGCAGACGGCGAGGTCCTCCTCGTCGAGCTCGAGTGCGCCGAGCTTCTCGGCCTGCTCGATGTCTCCGATCAAGAGAGAGCGCAGCAGAAAGGTCGGTAGGATGTCGAAGGGCAGGACGCGCTCGTACATGCCGATGGGCACCATCGCGCGCGGTGAGCCGTTGGTGGACGTCGTGAAGTCGAAGCGCCGCACGCGCAGGAGCCGCGAGAGGTAGATCGGCAGCGTCGAGAAGCTCTTCAGGCCCGGCGTCAACCACCCCAGGAAGACGCGCTCGCGTCCCTCCGCCAGCACGCTGATCTGGCGGTCGAATCGGCCCAGGTAACCGAAGACTTCGCCCATGGCCTTCTTGCCGGAAAGAACCGAGCCCGCGATGCGCCGGACCTCCTGCCCCGCGCCGTCCTCGGCGGCGAGCTCGTCCACGCAGCCACCGATCCGCGTGACGATGAGGCGGGGATCTTCGACAGGCGGACCGGCGATGGAGATCACCCGATCGACATCGAGGCGCCCCGTGGCAAAGAGGTGGCCGATGGCGATCACGTCCTGGTAGCCGACGTTCCAGACCGTCTTGCTGCGACTCGCCGGATCGAGCCGGTGGATGTGGAGACCCGCGGTTCCCGACGGGTGGGGCCCGCTGAACTCCTCGCGGCGCACCGGGGCGGTGGTCCCCGAAGCGATGTCCGAGCCCTCGCGTACACAGAGAAAGCTGATTCCGCTGCAGAGCTTCGCGACGGCGTGGAGGCCGCGCTCGAAGTCGTCGCGCCGCGTCTCGATCACGACCTCGGGCAGCGGCGCCAGCGGATGGCTGTCGCAGGCGGTGACGAAGAGCGAATGGGGCGCACTCTCGGGGCTCGGCACCTTGCTGTACGGGCGCGTTCGAAACGCGGTCCAGAGGCCGGACTCGACCAGCAGGCCCACCACGTCCTCGCGGGAGAGGTTGGCGGCGTCGCCGCCGCGGTAGCGCTCGAAGGCCACGCCTTCGACATTCTCTTCGCGCCCGCTCCGCTCGCCTTCCGACAGCTCGATGACGACGGACTGGAGCGCGCGGCGCGCGCCGCGGTGGATCGCGGCCACCGTGCCGGCACCGGGCGCGGTGTGGAAGACGCCTGGGTTCCTGCGGTCCTCGAAGAGCACCTGGCCGCGCTTCACCGTCTCGCCGACCTCGACCTTCATGGCCGGCTTCATGCCGGGAAAGTCGTCGGCCATCAGCGCGACACGGCTGACCTGCTGTCGCCCGCGAATGATCTGCATGGGCGTGCCCGAGATCGGAAGGTCCAGACCCCTGGTGATCCTGTGTATTGCCATCGCAACTCGTCGCTTTCAATTCGCCGCGCGCGCCACGCGCGGCCTCTCTGTCAGGCCGGGCCGTGCGGCGTACCCGGCGCCCCCGCACGAATGGGGATGCGGTGGACACGGGTTGTTGGCACCGGCCGGTCGTCGCGAACACTTCTCGTGTTCGCGGGGGGATCGGCGAAGGTGCACACAATAGGAGGCCGCCGGCTCCGGAACAACGCCGGGGCGTCAAGAATCTTCCCCGGCACGCACTGCCGGCAGCGTCGCTCGAAACCGTCGACAAATCCGCGCCGTGCGGTGCGGACGGGTTCGGGCGCCTCCCGGCGGGCGTGGCCCGCGCCCGCTGGGCGTCCCCAGGGGCATGCGGTCTCGGGCCCCGGCAGAGGTCTCCGACACCGGAAAGTCGCTTCCTGCTTGCCTCGAACCCTTCGGGAATACTAGGATTTCAGCAACGGTCCGCGAAAGCGCGAGGAGGCTCCGGTATCTCGCCGCGATGGGGACGGCGAGATGGCCGAGCCGCGGAGGCCAACATGACCCATCCGCACCACGTTCCGATCGCCCGGGACATTATGTCCACGCGGCTCGTCACCGTCCGCCCGGAGCTCGCGATCTTCGACGCCATGCGAATCCTGCTGCGCAACAAGATCTCCGGCGTGCCCGTGGTGGACGCCGACGGCGCGATGATCGGGATGCTCTCGGAGCTCGACTGCCTGAAGGTGCTCGCCAGCGGCGAGTTCTACGACGACGACCACTCGGAGGAGGGAACCGTCCGGGACTACATGACCGAGGCGGCCCGCTCCGTCGGCCCGGAGGTCGACGTCTACACGTTGGCGGAGTAC
>JBHHVG010000368.1:0-3964 GCA_046754165.1 Myxococcota bacterium | reverse complement strand
CCTCTGAGACGGCGCTGCCGAATCCGCCGGCGATCTGGGCTTCCTCAAGCGTCACCACGTAGCCGACGCGGGCCGCTTCCTTCACGATCTCCTGATCCAGCGGCTTCACGAACCGGGCGTTGACCACCATCGCGTCGATGCCGGCCTTCGTCGCCGCCGAGTGGTCGGGACCCCGGCGCCTCGCAGCCGCCGCGACCGGCGCCGTCTGCGTCGCAGCCTTCGCGGTCGTCTCGGTCCAGCAGGTCCGCCATTGGCGGGACACGGCGGCGCTCTTCGAGCACGCGATCGCGGTCACCGCCGAGAACGCCCACGCGCAGGCGATTCTCGGCGCGGCCTACCAGCGACAGGGGCGCCTCGAGGAGGCCAGCGTGCATCTCTCGGAGGCCGTTCGCCTGCGGCCGGCCTGGGCGAAGCCGCGGGTCCGGCTGGCCGATGTCGAGGCGGCGCGCCAGCGCTGGGCGGAGGCGGTTCCGCACTACGAGCAGGCGCTGCGCTCGCAGCCCCGTCACGCGCGCGCCCGCATCAATCTCGCCCAGGCGTTGATCCGGCTCGGGCGCTTCGAGCTCGCGCGGAGGCAGCTCGAGCGGGTTCTCACGGCCGGGCGCCACGTCTCTGCGGTCTATCGTCTTTCGCTGCATCGCGGCCTGGCGCGCACCGCCTGGGAACGCGGCGAACCTGGCGAAGCGATCGAGCACTACCGCCTGGCCCTCGAAGTCCGGCCGAACGACGCGGTGGCCCACGCGGGTCTCGGGCTGACCCTCGCGCGGACGGGCCGCGGTGACGAAGCGCGCGCACATCTGACGGCGATTCCCGGCGATTGGCCCGCGAACTCCGCCGAGGTGCGGGCCGCCCGGGTCGCAGCGGCGGTAACCTCCGGTGTCGCGCTGCCGGAGGAGTCGCCGCCGCGCGAGCAGCGCTCGGACTTCCGCTACGTCGACGACCACCGTGCCTGGATTCTGGCGACCTCCGCGAATCCCGCTGTGCGCGATCCGGACGAGGCCATCGCGCTGATGGAGCAGGCGCTGCGCGAGGGGGTCGCGAACCCGCTGAGGCTCGACACCCTCGCAGCCGGTTACGCGGCCGCCGGGCGGTTTCCCGATGCCATCCGCGCGGCGACGCGCGCGGAGCGCGCCGCAGCGGAGCCCGCACTCGCGCGCCAGATTCGCGCGCGGCTGGCGCTCTACCGCGCGCGAACGGCTTACCTCGAAACGCCTCCCGACGGGTAGGGAGTGGCCCCCCGGGAGGCGTGTCAGAACACGCCGGCGCGAAACCCCTCGAGCAACACCCCCGCGCCGACCGCCAGGCAGCCCGCGATCGTGAGGGTGAAGCCCGCGCCCCCCGCCACGAACCAGCGCATCACCCGCCGTCTCTGGGCGTCGTGAAGCGTGCCGTGGTGGGCGGTCGGGCGCAGCCACCAGCGGCGCGGCAGGGCGTCGTTCGCCCGCAGGCACGATCGCAGCACGACGTGGTACCAGAGGCCGGTGGGGAAGCCCGTCACCAGGCCGGCGAAGGTCAGCGCCCAGCCGGCCCGAAACAGCCACTCCGGAGACAGCAGGGGCAGCAGCAGGCCGCCGGCCGCGGCGAAGCCGACGACGAACAGCACGGCCAGGGCCTCGATCATGGGCGGCGCATCGTCGCCGCCGGCGCGGGGCTTGAGCCGGCCCGCTCCAGCGCCCCTTTCGGATGCCCCCAGGGGTCCACCTGGCTCCGGGCGTGCCGCGGCGATCGGTCTCGGCTCGTGGACGGCGATCGCGACCCCGCCGTGCCCGCGGCGCGTGGCACTCGGAGCCAGCTGCGCTTCTAACCCGACGCCGAAAGCTCCTTCGCGATGGCCTTCTCCCACTCCTCGGGGAAGAAGAAGATCGGGCCGACGCCGCCCTTGTAGGCGATGCAGCCGTCCTTCCCGATCACGTAGAGGCGCTCTGGCACGGCGGCGTAGGCCGTCGCGACGGCGTCGTCCATCTCGTCGACCAGGGCCGGAATCTCCAGCGCGATCTTGACCATGCAGGTCTGCCCCACCTCGACCCGCTCCTCGAACGAGCGATGCTGGCGGATCAGCACGGCGTCGCGCTCGTTGTTCGGGACCTGCCATCCGTCGGTCGGGTGGATCTCCTTGATGTAGACCGTGTAGAAGGCGACGCGGTCCGCGAAGCGCTCGTAGATGCGGTTGAGGGACCCAGCCTGGGCCCGGAAGGGCGGTCAGGTGTAGCTCCCGAAGACCAGGGCCACCGGGCGATCGCCGAAATGGGAGGACAGGGTCACGCTCCCCGGATCGCGCCGGCCGGGGCGCGGGAGCCGCGGCAGAGTGAAATCCGGGGCCGGGTCGCCCTGCTTCACCGAGTGGGCCTCGGCGCTGGCGATCTCGGCCATCACCTCGGGCGCCCTGGGGTGCTTCGCCGCTTCGATCAGATCGTCGGTGTTCATGCCCTCCAGCGCGTGCTCGCTCCCGCGGCTCTCGAGCCACTTCATCATCATCGCGGTTCGGGCTTGCGCATCCCGGTCGTCCATCCAGTCTTCCTCCTCGCGCGATCCGGCTCGTGCGGCCCACGAATTCCCGATTCTACCCCACGGCGAGCCGGGCTTTCCGGCTGCGACATCGCGCCAGAACGCCGGTTGAACGCTGCGGGTTTGACGGCCCGCAAGGGGCGGGATATAAACGCTCAAACCAGGCCCGGCGCGGATGGTATTCCTGAAATCCTCGACAGCGCGACAGACGTCCAGATCCGACTGGGCCGGACGCTCCTCCGCGCCATGACGCGGAATTTCGAGACCAATCCGACCGACGTGCGCCGGTCCTTCTCGGCGGTCGTGCGCGAAGCGCCGGGCGAGCCGCCTGCGCGGGTGCGCTGAACCGGGGGAACGAGGCATGGCAGGCAGGACCACGAAGCACATCTTCATCACCGGCGGCGTGCTGTCTTCGCTGGGCAAGGGGCTCGCGTCCGCATCGATCGGCGCCCTGCTCGAGGCCCGCGGCCTGCGCATCACCTTCCTCAAGCTCGATCCTTACCTGAACGTCGATCCGGGCACCATGAACCCCTTCCAGCACGGCGAGGTCTACGTCACCGAGGACGGCGCGGAGACCGATCTCGACCTCGGGCACTACGAGCGCTTCAGCCACGCCAAGATGGGCAAGGTGAACAACGTCACCGCCGGAAAGATCTACGACGCAGTGCTGTCGAAGGAACGGCGGGGCGACTATCTGGGCGGGACGGTCCAGGTCATCCCCCACGTGACCGACGAGATCAAGGCCCGGATCCTGCTGGCCGCCGAGGGCATGGACGTGCTGCTCACCGAGATCGGCGGCACCGTGGGCGACATCGAGTCTCTGCCCTTCCTCGAGGCCATCCGTCAGGTGCGCGCCGATGTCGGCCGAGAGAACGTCTGTTACATCCACACGGCCCTCGTGCCGTACATCGCGACCGCCGGCGAACTCAAGACCAAACCGGTGCAGCACTCGGTGAAGGAGCTGCGAACGGTAGGCATCGCGCCCGACATCATCCTGTGCCGCACCGATCGCTTCCTGCCAAAGTCGGTAAAGGCCAAGATCGCGCTCTTCTGCAACGTCGACGAGGATGCGGTCGTCACCGCCAAGGACGTCGAAATCATCTACGAGGTGCCGCTCATCCTCCACAACGAGGGCCTCGACGAGAAGCTCACCCGCGTCCTCAACATCTGGTCGCGGCAGCCGGACCTCCGCCCCTGGCAGGATCTCGTTCAGGTTGCGCGTAACCCGGAGCGCGAGCTCACCATCGCCATGGTCGGGAAGTACGTCGACCTGACCGAGTCCTACAAGAGTCTCAACGAGGCGCTCTACCACGGCGGCTTCGCCCACGAGGCGCGGGTCCACATCGAGTACTTCGACTCGGAGAAGCTCGACGACGCGTCGGTACTGGCGGGCGTCGACGGGATCCTGGTCCCCCACGGCTTCGGCGCCCGCGGCTCGGAGGGAAAGATCAACGCGGTG
>JBHHVG010000367.1:0-3969 GCA_046754165.1 Myxococcota bacterium | reverse complement strand
CTCGGAGATCGATGCCCTCAAGTTCGCGGGCATCCTCACCGTGATCCTGATCCATTCACTGCGCGCGCCGTGGGATCCCCGCATCTCTCCCGCCGAACTCTGGCTGGGCGCTGTCACGCGCTTCGCCGTGCCGGGCTTCCTCTTCTGCTCGGGCTTCCTCTACGCGACGGCAGACCGCATCCGGGCCGCCACGGTGGGCCGCCGGATCCGCCGGGTGCTGATCCCGTACGGGGTCGCGTCCGTGGCGGCGCAGCTCTGGTGGCTGGCGCACGGGCAGGGTCGCGAGAGCGCCACCGCGGTGACCGAACTCCTGCTCGCCTCGTCCTTCGGGCCCTACTACTACGTCTTCGTCCACTTCGGGCTGGTATTGATCGCGCCCGCGCTCGCGCGTCTTCCCCGCACCGCGATTGCGGTTCTCGCGGCCCTGCTGGTCGCGAGCCAGGGCGTCTTCGAGAGCAGCCCCGATCTGCTGCTCCCGTTCTTCTGGCACCTTCGCAATCCGCTGCTGTGGTGGGGATACTTTCTGCTCGGCTGGCTCATCCGCCTCCACTACGAGACGATCCAGCGCTGGATCGGGGAGCGGCGCGGCCTGCTCGTGGCCGGGTTTGCCGTTGCGGTCGCTGCGTGCACGTGGTTCGCGACCTCGGGCGACAAGGACGTCACCACCCGCGTGGCGATGTGGCTGGAGATCCACGCCGTCCTGGGGCTGTTGTTCGCAGCGACCTGCGGCCTCCCCCGGGCGCCCGGCCCGATCCGGGCCATCGCCGACGCGACCTACGCCATCTACCTGTTCCATCTCTTCTTCATCTACGCGGTCGAGGACTTCATGCGGCCCGCGACGAACCGCTTCGACGGCGCATTCATCTCGGCGGCGTGGTTCGGGGGACTGATCGGATCGCTGCTGCTGATCCGCCTGGCCCGGTTCGCGCTCGGCTCCCGCTCTCGCGACGTGATCGGGGCCTGAGTCCGCTCAGGTGCGGTCGTAGCGCCCGCGTTTCGCGTTGGTCCAGATGACGAAGAGGTCCAGCACCATGTCGATGGTGTCCCGGACGACGCGCACGCGGCTGTCACTGTCGAAGGTCCAGGGCACGGGGACCTCGACCATGCGGTACCCGAGGCGGCCCGCGATCACGAGCGATTCGACGTCGTAGCAGTAGCCGGTGAGAGTCACCCGGCTGAAGATCTGCTCCGCCGCGTCTCCCCTGAAGCACTTGAAGCCGCATTGAGTGTCCTGGATGTCGGCGATGAGCAGCGCGCGGACCAGGGCGTTGAACAGGCGTCCCATCACGTGTCGCCGCGGCGGCTCCTGGTAGCGGACGGCGCCGGTGGCCTCGCGGGAACCGATCCCCACCTCGGTTCCGTCGAGGTGGGGGGGCAGGAAGCGCACCACCTCCTCGATCGGCATCGACAGGTCTGCGTCGCACAGGAAGCGATACGCGCCCCGCGCCTCGAGCATGCCCCGCCGGACCGCGGCGCCCTTGCCGCGCACGGGCTCGCGCACCACGCGCACCCGTTCGTCCTGGCGCGACACCGCGTGGGCGATCTCCCAGGTGCCGTCGGAGCTCGCGTTCTCGACCACGACGACCTCGGCCGCAAAATCGGTCGTGGACAGGAAGTCCCGGATCCGATCGAGGGTGCCGGGCAGCCGTCGCGCCTCGTTGTGGGCTGGGATCACGAGCGAGAGGTAGACGTCGCGGGCGCCGCTGGGGTCGTTGACAGGCCCCGAGGGCCGTGCGGTCGTCATGCTTCGGATTCCTCGCAGCGGCGGCTCGCCAGCACGCCTGGCCGAGATCCCCTGATCGGCACGACGGCGCCCGCGCTTGGCCGATCGCATAGACTCCGGCGATCCGATGGGACGCGCCTAAGGGGATACTCTGGACCGCCATGGAAAACCAGCCGTTTACGCCGGTCCCCACGGGGAACACGCGGCTCGGGAGACTCGCCGTGGCGGCGGTCGCGGCGGCCGCCGGAGTGTCGCAGCTGTGGATCGTCGACCGCAGTGCGGTGCCGATGGACGAGGGGCATCTGGCCGCCGCGGCCAGCCGCATCCTCGGCGGCGAGGTGCTCTACCGCGACATCCACACCGGCATCGCGCCGGGTATCTACCACTTCACAGCGGGGCTCTTCGCGCTCTTCGGCGAAGACCTGCTCGTCACCCGCTGGTCGCAGTGGGCGCTCAACGTGGCGATCGCGGTCTGCCTGTGGCGGCTCGCGGTCCGCGTGGTCCGCATCCATTGGGCCGTCCTGGCACCGGCTCTCTACCTGTTGCTCGTCGTCGTCGCCTTCCCGGTCTTGACCATGCTCAACTACTCCTCGCTGTCGCTGGCATGCGCCTTGGGGGCGCTGCTCTTCGCACAGCGGTATCTCGAGGCCGGCCGGGTGGCCGACGGCGTCGTCCTCGGCCTGCTGCTCGCATTCACCGCTCTCGCCAAGCAGAACTTCGGCGTTCTCGCGATCGCCGCCGTCGGGGGCTCGCTGCTGTGGAACCGCGGGTGCTCGGCGTTGGCCGATCGATCGCGCGTGTCGGCGGCGCTGCCCGTCGTAGGGTCTGCGGCGGTGGCAGCGCTCGCGACGGTCGTCGTCTTCGCCTCGGAAGGCGCCCTGATGGATCTGCTGAACGCCACCTTGATCGACGTGGGTGGCCCCCAGCTCGCGGCCTTCAACAACCCGATCCCACCGCTGTTCGGATCCCACCCGCAAGGCGACCCACGCTTCATGTTCCTCTACACGCCGCCGACTCTCTTCAACCACATGCTCCGGGGAGGCACCGTATTCGGAGAGCCGGTCTCGGCATTTCTGCGGGAGCTCTCGATCCGCCTGTCCTACGGCCTGCCGATGGCGAGCCTGGCCGCGGCAACCCTGGCGCTCTGGCTCACCCGCGGCGAGGGGACCCCGCTGCAGCGCGGAGAGGCGCGAGGCCTCGTCGCCTTCGGCGCGCTCTTCTTCCTGGGCATCTTCCCGTCGGCCATCTGGTCCCATCTCGCCTTCGTGGTGGCGCCTACGTTGGTGGCGCTCGCGATCGCCCTGGATCGCCTTGAAGGGCTCTGTACGCTGCGGTTCGGCGCTCCACGACGCGTCGCCGCGGTCGCGGCGGGGGCGCTCGCCGTCGCGTGCCTGGCGGTCTGCCTGCGGGTCGGGTGGCAGGTCCGCAGCTGGTACCCCGAGCCGCTGGGCCTGCCGCACGCCACGCTCTTCGTCAACGACAACCAGGCGGCGCTCTACCGCGGCGCGGTCGAGTTCCTCGATGGCTGCGCCGCAGAAGGGGAGGCGGTCTTCGTCGCGCCGGACATCCCGTTGCTGTACTTCCTCTCTGAGCGGCCGAATCCCACGCGCTACGACCTCACCATCCCCGGCAATGTGGACGGAAGCCGCATCGTGCGACGGCTCGAGGAGGAGCAGACGCGCTGCGTCGTGTACAACCCGCGCATGTATCCCGAGTTCCCCCCCTTCGAAGTTCTCTTTCCCGCTCTGAATCGTCACTTGAAAGCGGCTTATCGCCGGGCCGCCGTGATTTCGGGCGTTGGCATGGAGTGGCGTGGGCTCGTGCGGCGAAACGCCGCGCCGTGACGGCGTGCATCGGTGCACGTCGGCTCGCGCGCGGCTGGTCGCACGCTTCCACGGCGTGTACCTTTTCTGGATGGCCGACCGCATGTCCCGCGGAGTGAGCTTCGCGCGCTCCCACGGGTGGGCGCTCGCCGGATGTGCCGTCGTCGTGGCCTTCGCCTATTCGATCTGTCGCCGGGGCATCATTCTCTCGGACGAGGGTTATCTCCTCACCCAGGTCGTCGACATGCTGGGCGGCAAGGTGCTCTATCGCGACATGGATGCCTTCGTGTCGCCCGGGATCTGGTTCCTGTTGGCGGGGCTCTTCGAGATCGTAGAGCCGAGCGTGCTGGCCTCACGCATCCTGTCCTTCTCGGGCTATCTGGCGACGCTCGCCGTCAGCTACCGGATCACGGCCGGGCTCTC
>JBHHVG010000366.1:0-3980 GCA_046754165.1 Myxococcota bacterium | reverse complement strand
CATGTAGCGTCCGCCCCCTGTGGCGGACCTCCATGTAGCATCCGCCCCCCGTGGCGGACGTCGGTGGGCGAGACGCCCTCGAAGTTCCACGTCCGCCACGGGGGGCGGACGCTACGAGGTACTTGCCGTCATCGCGGAGGCACGCCGGGGTCCGACGAACCGCCCCATGGCGAAGCCGCCCCCGGCAATCGCATGGGAGAATCAGCGGCCGCACCAGGTGCAAGCGTCCGGCCGCGCGTTTGCCACTGAATCGCGCGCGGGGTGTCCGGTGCCCCCGCCGTGTTCCCAACAAGACCGGACGGAACGCCTATACCATCAACGAAGCGAAGGAGTTTGATTCATGGTTAGTATGCTGGCAGAAGCGGCGCAGCTCATCGGCGACAAGGGGCTCGCCGCGCTCGGCGCAGGGCTCGGCGTCGGGTTCACGGTCATCGGCGCGGGCAAAGGCATCGGCCAACTCGCCGGAAACGCGGTCGAGGCCATCGCCCGCCAACCCGAGGCCGGTGGACGCGTCTTCGTCTCCATGCTCCTCGCCGCGGCGCTCATCGAGGGATTCACGTTCTTCGCCATCGTTACCTGCGGCGGCCTCAGCGGGTTCCTGACGACCGCCGCCGGCGGATAGCGCGCGGCGGGGCGCCGTCCGGGCGCGCAAGACCCATGCGGATCCGGACATAGCCGCCATCACCAGACGACGAAAGGGTTGCTCCATGCCACGCGGTTTCTTCATCGCTCTGCTCGTGATGTGCCTCGTCGCGGTCCGCGCACCGGCGCAGGAACACGCCGCCGCCGGTCACGCGCCCGACGCGCCCGCGACCCATGCCGCCGACGCGACAGGCCATAACGCTGCCGATGCCCACGACGGCGACGCGGGCCACGGGCCTGAGTATGACCTGCTCACGCTCGACGGCCTCACCGCGGTCTGGACCATCGTCATCTTTATCATCCTCGTGATCGTCCTACGCCTCGCGGCCTGGAAGCCGATCCAGGGCGTCCTCGCAGAGCGCGAGCAGTTCATCACGAACTCGCTCGCGCAGGCCAAGAAGGATCGCGAGGAGGCCGACGCGAGGCTCAAGGAGTACACCGCGCGCCTCGAAGCCGCACGCGGCGAGGCCAAGGCCATCGTCGAAGAGGGGCGACGCGACGCCGAGGTCGTCAAACAACGCGTCACCCAGGAGGCCCAAGAGCAGGCGTCCGCCATCATCGACCGCGCCAAACGCGAGATCGCCCTCGCCACCGACACCGCGATCAAGGAGCTGTACACGCGAAGCGCGAGACTCGCGACACACGCAGCCGGACGCATCATCCGCAAAGAGCTTGACCCCGCCGGCCACGAACAGCTCATCGCGGAGTCGATCGAGGAGCTCGAAAAAGTCGGCTAGCGCAGTGATGCCAACATGACACCGCCGCCCCGATCCGAACCGCGACCGTCTCCGAGCGGTCGCCACCGCGTCGAGGCGGGTCGCCGCCGTCACCGCACGGGCTCGGCAAGGTGTCATCTGGAGGAATCACGAAACGACCGCACGCCCCCGCGGTGCGATGCCCGACCGCAGCCGGACCACGCCTGGTGCGGCCCCGC
This sequence comes from Myxococcota bacterium, assembly GCA_046754165.1. Classification (GTDB taxonomy): domain Bacteria; phylum Myxococcota_A; class UBA9160; order UBA9160; family SMWR01; genus JAFDEI01. Next base: position 2,404 of record JBHHVG010000366.1, on the reverse strand, counting down.
GGCGGGACCGCTTCCTCGCGGGCGCGGTGCTGAAACCGGACCGGTGCTCAACCGGGCCCGGTGCTGAATGAAACGGGTGTGGGGTGGCAAGACGCTGCTTCAACCCGCCCGAATGGATCGCAAACTGAACCATGGCCAACGCCGTTGACCATCAAAGCGCCGTCGCGAACGTCTATGGCCACGCCATGCTCGCGCTCGCCGACGAACAGGGACACGGCGACGCGTTGCTCGACGAAGTCCTCGGGCTGCGGCGATGCCTCGACGCCGACCCCGGTTTCGAGGCGTTCCTATCGAGCCCGACCGTCGACGGCGACACGCGCGGCAACGCCGTGGAACGCATGTTCCGCGGCCGCGTCAGCGACCTGCTCGTAGACGCACTCCAGGTGCTCAACCGCAAGGAGCGCTTGGGGGCGCTCCGCGGCGTCATCGAGTCATACCGCGTCGCGTACGAGTCGCGCCGCGGGCGCGTAGACGTCTTCGTCGCCACCGCCACGCCGCTCAGCGACGCGATGCGGCGACGCGTCACGGACGCCGCCGCCAGGATCGCCGGACGCGAGCCCCAACTCGTCGAATCCGTCGACGCGTCCCTCATCGGCGGGCTCGTGCTCCGCATCGGAGATCGAAAAATGGACGCGAGCGTCGCGACCCGGCTGCGACGCCTCGAGGACGCCCTGGCCGCGCGGGCGTCTCAGGAGATTCACCACGGCCGGACGTACGTGGAGCAAGACGCGCATTAACAACGTCGGCGGCCGGGCGCCGCGGATCGAGGCCCGCCGGATCGGCCACGATCACGCACGCTCGGTCCGCAGCAACGACTCACACAAGGTGTCGGTATGAAGTTCAAAGTAGACGAAATCTCCTCGGTCATCACCGAGGAAATCCGCCGGTATCGCAGCGAGGTCGACGTCGCCGAGGTCGGAACCGTCCTCGAAGTCGGAGACGGCATCGCCCGGGTCTACGGCCTCACGAGCGCGATGGCCGGCGAACGCATCGAGTTCGCCAACGGAGCGTTCGGGCAGGTCTTCAACCTCGAGGAAAACTCCGTCGGTACCGTCATCCTCGGCGAATACCTCGGCATCAAGGAAGGCGACGAGGTCCGACGAACCGGGGAGCTCCTCAGCGTACCCTGCGGTGAGCCGCTCGTCGGCAGGGTCGTCGACCCCCTGGGCCGACCGCTCGACGGCCTCGGCACCGTCGACACCCCGCACCGCAGACCCCTCGAGTTCAAGGCCCCCGGCATCGCCGAACGACAGCCCGTCAACGAGCCACTCCAGACCGGCATCAAGGCGATCGACAGCATGATCCCGATCGGCCGCGGACAGCGCGAGCTCATCATCGGCGACCGTAAGACCGGCCGGACCGCGATCGCGATCGACACCATCATCAACCAACGCGGCGGTGACGTCATCTGCGTCTACGTCGCCATCGGACAAAAGGAATCCACCGTCGTCGGTGTCATCGAAAAACTCCGCGAACACGGCGCGATGGATTACACCATCGTCGTCTCCGCGTCCGCGGCCGACCCGGCGCCTTTACAATACATCGCGCCCTACGCCGGCGCCGCGATGGCCGAGTATTTCATGTACGGCGAGGGCCGCGCGACGCTCTGCGTCTATGACGATCTCAGCAAACAGGCGCAGGCGTATCGCCAGCTCTCCCTGCTCCTCCGCCGACCCCCGGGGCGCGAGGCGTATCCGGGTGATGTCTTCTACCTCCACTCGCGCCTGCTCGAACGAAGCGTCAAGCTCCGCGACGAGTACGGCGTCGTCCCCAAGGACACGCCCGAACACTTCACCGACCGCTCCGTCGTCCGGCGACACCCGGACGGGCTCACCGCCCCCAAATCCCACCGCCCCGACGACCCCCAAGGCCTCTACCACCGCCCCGCAGGGCTCGAACGGGCCAACGCCTGGCGCGACACCCTGCCCGACAAGGAAGCCCTCAAAGTACACAGGTTTCCCGACAGCGGCGGATCGCTCACCGCCCTCCCGATCATCGAAACGCTCGAGGGCGAAGTCTCCGCGTACATCCCGACCAATGTCATCTCCATCACCGACGGCCAGATCTACCTCGAACCCGACCTCTTCTTCGCCGGCGTCCGCCCCGCCGTCAACGTCGGCATCAGCGTCTCCCGCGTCGGCGGCAACGCCCAGCGCAAGGCCATGAAGAAAATCGCCGGATCCCTCCGGCTCGACCTCGCCGCCTACCGGGAGCTCGAGGCGTTCGCCCAACTCGGCACCGACCTCGACGCCGCGACGCAGCATCAGCTCGATCGAGGCCGGCGCATGGTCGAGCTCCTCAAACAGCCGCAATACACACCCGTCCCCGTCGCCGAACAGATCGTCAGCATCTTCGCCGGCGCACAGGGCTTCCTCGACGACCTCCCCGAAAACAAAGTCCTCGA
>JBHHVG010000365.1:0-3983 GCA_046754165.1 Myxococcota bacterium | reverse complement strand
CGTCGCTGCGTCCTACCCACACCTCGAGTCCGCCGGCCGTCGGATAGCGCCGGGGCATCAGTCGTCCGGGCACGTCGAACTTCCCAATCTTGTAGGTCTTGGCCTGGCCCGGCCGCGAACGCGCAGGGCTCTGCTTGGTGCCGTGCTTCTTCAGGAGGCGCTCCACCTCCGGTCGTCGTGAGAAGCCTTCGATCTCCTCGTCGTCCGCGAGCCCGGCGAGGGACGCTTCCAGGCCAGCGAGCTCTTCGCGGGCGGTACGCGCCTCGGCGTGCCGCGCGCCGGTCTTGGCGAGACCGCGCACCGCCTTCTGGTAGTGCTTGAACAAGCGCGTGAGATTCTCCGATGGCGAGAGCGTGGGGTCGAGCTCGATCGTCACGTCCTCGCCGCTGTCGAAGTCCCGCGCCACGACCTGGGAGTCTCCGCGCTTCACCTGGGGCAGAATGCTTTTCAGCAGCTCGCCCTGTCGTTCGAGCCCCACGGCCCTCTCGGCGTCGGCCAGGCTGTGTTCCATCTTCTCGAGCCTGCGGTCGAGCGAGCGCGCCTCCTTGCGCAGGGCGCGCTCGACCTCGCGCTGCACGGTTTCGCGCTCGCCCCGTCGCTCGATTTCGGCGTAGCTCCGCTCGACGGCCCGCAGGAAATCCCCATCCGCGATGTCCGCGAAGCGATCCTCTCCCTCCGTCGGCACCTTCGACGTCGGCGGCGTCCATTCGTCGCCGAGGACGAGCTCCGGGCGCGTGTCGGCCAGCGGAGCGGCGGCAGCTACGACGCGGCCGTCGGAGTCGAGCAGCACCACGTTGCTGCGGCGTCCGAAGATCGCGAGCAGGAGTTCGAAGTCCCCTTCCCGCGCCCGCAGTCGCACGCCGAGTTGACGGTCACCGTGCAGGATGCGACACCCCGCAATCTCCGAGTTCATCACGTGGGCGCGCAGGAACTGGCTGAAGGTCGGCGGGCTGGGCAGCGCGCTCGGCGGACGCTCCAGCTCACCGACGCGGGCGCAGCCGGAGCGGCACGAGAAGAGCAGGTGCCGCTTCGCCCCGGATCGCACCGAAGATCCTCCCCCGTACATCGACAATACGACCGCGTCCGTGGAAGGCTGGGTGACCCGCTGGAGGCGATGGCCGCGCAGGCCCGCGTCGAGCAGGGACGCTGCGCGCTGGAGCTCGACGAGGCTGAGCACTCCATCTCCTTTTTCCGCACCCGTGCACACGCGCAGATTCAGGACTGGCAGGACGGGCAGTAATGGGTACCGCGCTGCGCGATCACGCGCTTGCGGATGGGACTCCCACAGCGGAAACAGGGCTCTCCGGTCCGCGCGTAGACGTGCCGCTCCAGCTGGTAGCTGCCGTCGCTGCCATCTGGAGCGACGTAATCCCGAATGCTCGACCCGCCCGTCTCGATCGACCGACGGAGGACCCGCACCACGGCTTTGGCCAGCTTGTCGGACTCGCTTCGGGTCAAGCGCGCTGCGCGCCGGCCGGGGCGCACGCCCGAGAGGAAGAGAGCCTCGTCGGCATAGATGTTGCCGACTCCCGCGATCAGACTCTGGTCGAGCAGGAGCTGCTTGATCGGCACGGCGCGCTTGCGCGAGGCGCGAAAGAGCAGGTCGCCATGAACCTCGAGGGCGTCCGGGCCGAGCCGGTCGAGCCGCTCGGTGCTCTGGCCGGGTTCCAGCAGCATCAGCTTCCCGAACTTGCGCACGTCGCGGAAGAAGACGTCGGGGCCCGGGTCGTCGAATTCGAGACGGAGGTGCGTGTGGGTGTCCGGCCGAAACTGCGGCTGCTCTTCCGGCGAGAGCGCCAGTCGCGTCGACGCCGCCAGCAAGCGCACACTGGTAGCGGCCGCGCAGAAGAGCTGCCCGGTCATGCCGAGGTGGATCAGGAGCCGCCGGCCGTCGTCGAGGTCGGCCACGAGGTACTTGCCGTGCCGGGACAGCTCCCGGAAGGTGCGCCCGCGCAGGCGACCCCGAAGGACGCGGGGCCCGGTCAGGAAGACATAGCTGTCGGAGGTGGTCGTTGCCCGGCGGATCCTTCGCCCGAGCAGGTGGGGGGCGATGCAGCGCCGGGTGACCTCGATTTCCGGAAGCTCGGGCACGCATGGAGGGGTAGCGTGAGCCACCCGGCGCGGCACGGACGGCGCGGGATCACCCCTCCTGCGAGGGGGAACTCCCACGTATCGCCCATCCGATTCTCTGGGGTTCAGACCCGCACCCGATCGGCCGATAGCGCCCCAATCGTTGGGCTTTTCCAGCCGGTTCGAACCCACATGAGCGCTGCCAAGAACACGTCGTCGATCTTCTCCCAGAAACTCGATCGGGTTGCCTTCACCGCCTACTTCCTCGGCGCGGTGGTGCCCCTCGTCGCCCTGGCCTTCGTCACCGAGCGCTTCGTGCTGCCGACGCTGGCGGACCGGCCCGTCACGGTCGGCCTGATCGCATTGATCCTGTCGATCGGATCGCTGTCCCTCGGCTCGTTCTTCGTGCTGCGGCGAACGACGCGCGAGGCGCTCGCCCGCATCGACGGCGACAACCGGCGCTTGGGCTCGCTTCTCAAGGCGGCGGGATCCTTCGGAAACGCGCAGTACGGGGCCGAGGCCGCGGCAACCGCCGTGCGCTGCGCCCTCGAGCTGTCGGAGGCCGATGCTGTTTACGCCTTCGTGCGCGGCGAAGATTCGGAGCCGCCTTCGCTCGTCGAATCACTCGGACAGGACGCCGAGAAGGAGCTCCAGCGACTGTCGGCGCCGCTGTCGGAGCAGGTGGATCTCGTGCTGGGCCAGAACCGTCCGGCGCTGCGCGAGCCCGCCACGAGTGGTCGCTGGAAGAACACCGCCGCCGCCGTGATCCCCCTGGCCGGCGACGCCGCGCCAATCGGCGCACTCGTCGCACTCAAGAATGAAACCACCGAGGGGTTCGCCCCCGAACGCATCGACGCCCTGACGATGCTCGCGGGGCTCGCCTCGGTCTCGATGCGCAACACGGACCTCCGCGACGCGCAGCGGAATTTCTTCGCCCACATGACGGAGCTTCTCGTCACCGCTCTCGACGCGCACCTGCTGCATCAGAATGGTCACGGCGACCGCACGGCCCAGTACGCCAACCGCGTCGCCCGCGAGCTCGGACTGGACGAGGCGCAGATGGAACGGCTCCACTTCGCCGCGCTGCTCCACGACGTGGGCATGCTCAAGATCGAGCGGTCCCTCCTGATCAACTCCAAGGCTTGCGAGAAGCACCCGGTGATCGGCGCGCGCATGCTCGAGCGGATCCTCCTGTGGAAGGACGTCGCCCCGATCGTTCTCCACCACCACGAGTGGTTCGACGGGAGCGGTTATCCCGAGCAGCTTGCGGGAGAAGCCATCCCCCTCGAATCCCGGATCATCACGGTCTGCGAGGCCTTCGACGTGATGGTGAGCAGCTCGAGCTACAAGATCGCGTCGGATGCGCAGGAAGCCCTGCGGGAGCTCGCCGACTGCTCCGGTACCCAGTTCGACCCCGATGTGGTCGCGGCCTTCACCAGCCTGGCGGAGCGCGGGATCATCGACGCGAAGCTCTCCTAGGGTCGCGGCCGGCGGGCGCGGGTCGCGAAGAATCGGCCCCCTATGAGCCGCTGCAGGGGCTTCGTGGATCTGGTGGGCTGGGAGGCGCGGGAGGGTCAGCCCGGCACGACGCCCAGACCGATCCGCAGCGCCTCGCCCTCGATGGACACCTCGCGCACCCGAGCGTCCGGCGCCGGATCCGCGCCCAGCTCGACGTCGACCGCCAGTGCCTCCCGCGCGAGCGCGCCAATCCGGGGACGCACCGCGCCGATCAGCTTCGCGCCGCCCGCGAGGGACAGGCGGATCCGGTCGGTGTACTCGAGGTCGAGTTCCTTGCGGAAGGTCTGCACGCGGTTGAGAACCTCGCGGTAGAGGCCTTCCTCGACGAGCTCCGAGGACAGGGCGGTCGACAACACCACGACCCCGGCCGGGCCCGCGGCGGCAGCGAAACCCTC
>JBHHVG010000364.1:0-3987 GCA_046754165.1 Myxococcota bacterium | reverse complement strand
AAGCAGCGGCGCCGGCGCGGCGCAGGCCCCCTTGCCGCCGTATCGCCCGGGGTCGCCGTCGCGCAGCTCGAGCGCCTCGCGCGCGCCCGTCGACGCCCCCGACGGCACCAGCGCCTGGCTGCGCGAACCCTGCGACGTCGTCACCTCCACGGCAACCGTGGGATTGCCGCGAGAGTCGAGCACCTCGCGGGCCTTCACCGCCGCGATCGTCAGCTTCGCCATGATTCGAATTCCCTCCTTCGCCTCGAGGCCATCCTCGGCCCCGCACAAATTAGCAGGATCGGACCGCCGGCGGCCTCCCGCGCTCTTCAGGCGCGCGGGACGACGAGCGGAGCACCGTCGGGCGCCGACCACACGTCTGCCTCGATGCCGAAGGCAGCCCGCAGGTTCTCCCGCGTGAGCACGGCTCCCGGCGCGCCGGTCGCCAGAACACCACCGTCGGCCAGCAACGCCATGGCGTCGCTCGTGCGCGCCGCCAGACCGAGGTCGTGCGACACGACCAGCGCGCTGCGCCCCGACCGCGCGAACTCGCGCACCAGTGCGAGCACCTGGACGCGGTGCCGCAGGTCGAGATGGGCCGTGGGCTCGTCGAGCAGCAGTACCGCCGGATCCTGCGCCAGCGCCCGAGCGATCAACACCAGCTGTCGTTCGCCGCCGGACAGATCCAACATCGAGCGACCGGCGAGATCCTCGATCCCGACCCGCGCCATCGCGTCGCGCGCCCGCTCCACGTCCGCGCGCGACTCGTAGCCGAACGCGCCGAGGTGCGGCGAGCGGCCCATCAGCACCACCTCGTCGGCGAGGAACGGAAACACGACCTGCACGTCCTGGGGCACGACGGCGATACGACGGGCGAGCTCACGGCGCGAGAGCGCGTCCGAGGCATGTTCCGCCACGAAGACCTGCCCCGCGTCGGGACGCAGCACCCGCGAGGCGACCCTCAACAGCGTCGTCTTGCCCGCGCCGTTGCAGCCCGCCAAGGCCAGGATCTCGCCTCGGCGCAGCACCAGGTTCACGTCTCGCAGGATCTCGCGGCCGGCGATGGCGACGGAGATCGACTCGAAGCGCAGGGCGGTGTCGCTCACGAAACGGCGCTCCGCAGGTTGTGGCGGCGCAGCAGGTAGAGAAAGAGGGGGCCGCCGGCGATGGCGGTGATCGCGCCGACCGGGAGCTCGCGGCCACCGAGCAGGGTGCGGGCCACCGTGTCGCACAGGATCAGGAACGCCGCGCCTCCGATGGCCGCGGCCGGAACCAGCAGGCGGTGGTCGGGTCCGAGCACGAGGCGCAGCAGATGGGGAATGATGAGCCCGACGAATCCGATCAACCCCGCGACGGACACCGCGGCGCCGACCATCAGGGAGGTCGCCACCAGCAGCAGTCGCTTGACCCGCTCGACCTCCACACCGAGCTGCGCCGCTCCCTCTTCTCCGAGCGTGAGGAGGTTCAAGCTGCGCGCCAGCGGAAGTGCCGTGGCGAGGCCGGCGGCGAGGAACAGCGCGACCCACCCGGCGACGTCGACGCGGCTCGCCGACAGGCTCCCGATCAGCCACAGGTAGATGCTCGCCCCCTCGTCGAAGCCGGACAGCGACGCGAGGAAGACGATCGCCGCCGACGCGAAGGCGTTGAACACGACGCCGGTCAACAGCAGGTTCGTCGCGGACATCCGACCGCGTGACGCGGCGATGCTGTAGAGCAGCACCGTCGTGGCCACGGCCCCGGCAAAGGCCGCTGGCGGCACGGCGGCGTAGCCGATGCCGAGGGCGCCACCCAGCGAGAGAACCGCGATTCCGCCGAGCGCGGCGCCGCCCGAGACACCGAGCACGAACGGGTCGGCGAGCGGATTGCGCAGCAGGGCCTGGAACAGCACGCCCGAGACCGCGAGGGATGCGCCGACCAGGGCCGCCAGCAGGATTCGCGGCAGACGCACGCGCAACACGATGTCTGCGCTGGCCGTCGGCGCATCCGCGCCGAAGAGCGCCGCGGCGACCTCTCCCGGCGAGAGCGCGCTGGGCCCGATGCCGAGGCCCGCGAGGACGGCGGCCAGCAGCAGCAGCGCGAGCGCGGCCAGCACGGCCGCGACGCGCGTGGGCGTCAGCACCCTCACCGGGATTCGCCGCGCACCCGCTCCGCAAGGAGCGCGAGCGACCGATCGATGTACGGGCCGGGGAACGTGACCTCGGGTGGAAGTGCGACGACGCGGCCGTTCGCCACCGCGGGGATCGAAGGCCAGCGCGACCAGAAAGCCGCAGCCGGGGTCGGGTCGTCCGAGGCGTCGAGAATCAGCTCCGGCGACGCGTCGATCAGCCACTCGAGGGCCGCACGCGGGTAGGGCTCCGAAAGCGCGCGCCCGACGTTCACGGCCCCGGCGTCGCCCAACATCTCGTCGATGAAGCTGCCGGCGCCGACCACGTAGAGCGGGTCGCGCTGCAACACGACCACCGAGCGCGGCGCCGTGCGGTCAGCGGACGCCGCCCGCGCCTCCGCGAAGGCCCGGCGAATGGCCGCGACGCGCAGGCGCGCGGCTGCGCGCCGCCCCACCCGCAGCCCGAGCTCCTCGATCGACCCCAGGATCTCCTCGACAGAGGTGTTCGGCAGCGCCAGCACCTCGATTCCCAGCGCTTCGAGCCGGCCGCGGAAATCGCGCTGCTCCGCGCTCGGCACCAGCACCACGAGGTCTGGCTCGAGTGCGATCACCCCTTCCAGGCTCGGGTTGAAGAGCCCGCCGATGAGCGCCACCGAGGAGAGCTCCGGGTGCAGGCGCCGCGCGTGTTCTTCCACCCCGACGAGCGTGGTCGCGGCATCCAGGGCCACGAGAATGGACGCGAGCGACGGGTTCATCGAGACGATGCGTTGGGCGGGTGCGGGTTGCGGCGCCGCATCCGCAGCGACGGGCGACGGCGGCGCCCCGGCCAGCAACGAGGCCATCAGCAACGCGGCGGCGGGGGTCCGGGACATGGCCTCAATTGGTATTTCGCCTCGCGTCGAAACGCCAGGGGCGGCGGATTTCCGCGGCGGCGGCGGCGAGCACCGTGCTCAGCGTGAATCGAGACCGCGCCCGCCCGAGGCGGGAAGACGGTCCGGCGGGCGCACCCGCCGGACCCCGACCCTCACTCGATGCGAGCGGTGGTCTTCCCCTGCATGCGGACGAAGGGGCGCAGTCGCTCGAGGGCGACGGGGCCGATGCCCTTCACCTGCGCGAGCTCGTCCACGGACTTGAAGCCGCCGGTCTTCTTGCGAATGGCGACGACCGCCCGAGCCCGGGACTCCCCGATGCCGGGGAGCATCTGGAGCTGCTCCAGTGTCGCGGTGTTGATGTTCACCACGCCGGTCAGGCTGCCGCCACCGGCCGCCAGGGTCGGCGACGCCGAGAGCAGCATGCCGAGGGCCAGTACCATCGCGAGCAGCGACGCCCGCGCAGTGCGCGTTTCGTGTTGCATCAGTCGTTTCTCCGGGGACCGCTCGGGGCGAGGTGGGGGCGCGACGCTAGCGGTCGCGCCCAACGCAGTGCTCCGCCGCCGCCAGCAGATCGTTCTTGGCGCGGCCTTCGGGGAAGGCGGCGATGGCGGCGGTGGCGGTTTCGAGGTGCTGCTCCGCTCGGCGCACGGTGTCGCGCACGCCGTGGTAGCGGTCGATCAGCTCGACGGCGGCCGTGACTTCGAAGGGCTCCACCTCCGATGCGTCGCCGCCCGCGGCGACGGCGACGACCTGGTCGTGGTAGGCCGCGCTCTTGAGCACTCCGGTGATCATCTCGCGCTCGGCGGCGCTGCAACGCTTGAGCGCGAGCAGGAGGGGAAGTGTGACCTTGCCCTCCCGGATGTCCGTGTACTGGCGCTTGCCGAGCAGGGCCTCCCCCGCTTCGTAGTCGAGGGCGTCGTCGCGCAGCTGGAACGCGAGGCCGAGCTCACGGCCGAATTCGGCGAGCTTGCGCCGCTCGGTACATCTTGCTTTGCACAAACGAGCCGTATACGTAGACCTCATCCAAAATCT
>JBHHVG010000363.1:0-3987 GCA_046754165.1 Myxococcota bacterium | reverse complement strand
CCGCACCACATGTCCCAGTCGAGCCCGTCGGGGATCGGCTCCTTCGGCAGGCCCATGCCCGGCATCGAGATGAAGATTCTCGGCGGCAACGACGAGGAGTGCGCTCCGGGTGTGATCGGAGAGATCTGCGTCCGGCCGAGCGGCGGCGGCGAGGCCTCGATCGAGTACTACGGAAATCCCGAGGCCTCGAAGCAGAAGATCCGCCGCGGCTGGAACCACAGCGGCGACATGGGACACCGGGACGAGAACGGCTGGCTCTTCTTCGACTACCGGGTCGGCGGCGGCATCCGGCACAACGGCGACTTCATCAACGCCAGCTTCGTCGAGAAGGCCATCGCCGAGCACCCGGCCGTGAGCGACGTCTTCGTGTACGGCGTCCCCGCGGCGTCCGGCGCGCCCGGCGAGAAGGACGTTGTCGCAGCGGTCGTCTTCGCCGAGGGCGCCGTTCCGGATCCAACGGCGGTGTTCGCGGGGTGCCGCGAACGCCTCGAGCCGAACTTCGTGCCGAGCTATCTCCAGGTCGTGGACGAGATCCCCAAGACCGCTTCGGAAAAGCCACAGGAGCACACTCTGCTGAGACGCTTCGCCACCGACGCGAGCGACGTGTACCGCGAGGCTTGATCGCGCGGCGTGGGAGCGGCGATCAACCGATGCGCGCGCTCTGCCCCCCGTCTACCGGCAGGGCCACGCCGGTGATGAAACAGGCCTCGACCGAGGCGAGAAAGGTCGCCGCGTAGGCCACGTCCCAGGCGGTGCCCATCTTCCCGCAGAGCGGCACCAGCGCGTCCCGCTGGCGGATCAATTCCTCCTTCGCGATGCCGCGCGCGGACGAGATTCCCTCGATCGCCATGGGCGTGTTCATCAGGCCCGGCATGATCACATTTGCGCGGATTCCGTACCGGGCGTTCCCGATGGCCAGGGCCTGGGTGTAGGCGTTCACGCCGGCCTTCGACGTCTTGTAGGCGATGATTCCGGTCGAGCAGACGGCGGCCGCCGAGGAGACGTTGGTGATGGCGCCGCCGCGCTGCTCGCGCATCACCGGCAGCACGTGCTTGCAGGGCAGCATCACGCTCTTGAGGTTGACGGCGAGGATGCGGTCCCAGGCCTCCTCGGTGATCTTCGATGGCCCGGCATCCGCCCCGCCGATGCCGACATTGTTGTGCAACACGTCGATGCGTCCCCAATCGGACACGCAGCGCTCGATCATCGCCAGGCACGCCGATTCGTCGGTCGCGTCCGCCTCGTGCGCCCGGGCCTCGCCCCCCTCCTCGGTGATGCGCTGCACCGTCTCTTCGGCGGAGGACACGTCCCGATCGACGGCCAACACCACGGCGCCCTCCCGGGCGAAGAGAATGGCGGTGGCGCGGCCGTTGCCGATGGTGTCGCCGGGCGTCTGTCCGGCGCCGACGACGATCGCGATCTTCCCGTCCAGCCGACCCGCCATCACATCGGGAAGTCGGGCAGGTCCGGCTCGGCCTGGACGCCCAGCGTGTTCAGTGCCATCGAGACGAGGTTGTACTGCCCGACCGTGAAGACCAGGTCCATCAGCTGATTCGTGTCGTAGTGCTTCGAGAGGGCGGCCCAGGTCTCGTCGGAGATGAAGGCGTCGGCGTGGAGCTCGTCGGTGGCGCGCAGCAGCGCCCGCTCGAGCTCGCTCCAGCCCGGCGCGTCGGCCCCCTCTCCGATGCGCCGGATCTCTTCGTCGCTGAGGCCTGCCTGGCGCGCGATCGTGACGTGCTGCCGCCACTCGTACTCGGCCTTGCAGCGCCAACCGATGCGCAGGATGGCGATCTCGCGGTCGCGCGGCGACAGCGTCGATTTCGAGAGCACGTGATTCCCGAACACCAGCCAGCGTTTCAAGAGCTTCGGGTGGTGAGCCAGCGTGCGGAAGATATTGAGGATCGGGCCGTCGCCCAGACGGACGCGCTCTTCCTCCGTGAGCTTCTCGACGGGCAGCGGATCGACGCGGGGAGTCTTCAGTCTCACGGGAGGCCTCCTGGGGCCATCCTACCCGAAGGCCGCGGATCTCGTTCCGGAATTCGAACCGCCCCGCAGCGGAAACGCCCCGACGGCTTCGTGGAGTCCGGTGATCACCTGGACGCACTGGTCCGGGTCGGAGTTGCCGAGACGCACGAGCACCAGGTCGCGTCGCGGATCCACCACGATGTACTGGCCGTTGAAGCCGTTCGCGGTGAAGATCCCGCGCCCGTCGAGGGCCAGCCACCAGTGCGCGCCGTACCAGCCGGAGGACTCCGGAGTCACGGTCCGGGCGTGGTCGACCCAGCCCGGAGGCAGGATGGGTTCGCCGTCCCACACCCCATCACGCAGATAGAGCAGTCCAAAGCGGGCGAAGTCCCGCGCTGTGGCAAAGACGAAGGACGAGCCGATGAAGGTTCCCACCGCGTCGAAGCGCGCCGTCGCGCTCTTCATGCCGATGGGGTCGAAGAGCACCCGGCGCATGAACGCCTCCATGCCCTCGCGGCCGCCGCCCACGCTGCGGCCAACGATGGCAGAGACGATGTTGCTCGTGCCGCTCGAGTAGCTCCACCAGGTGCCGGGCCGGTGGGCCAGCGGCTTCGCCTCGCTGTAGCCGGCCACGTCGTCGCTGCCGGACTCGAAGAGCATCTCGATCACGTCCGAGCGCACGCCTTCCTCGTACACCTCGATGAAGTCGAGCCCGTCGACCATGCGGAGCAGGTGTTCGAGTGCGATCGCGGCGCGCGGATCCCCTTCGGCGTGCCAGGCGGGGACCGGGGCCGGCGCCTTCGGGTCGAGACGGCCCTCCGCGACCAGCACGCCGACCAGGGCGTGGGTGATGCTCTTCGCCATGCTCCAGGAGATGAAGGTATCGCCGGGTCCCCTCTCCGGGGCGTAGCGCTCGTAGACGAGGCGGCCGCGGTGGATGAGCACCCAGGCCAGTGTCTCGCCGTGGGATTCGGGAAACGGCCGGCGGAAGGCCGTATCCGCAGCGGCGGTGAGGCGCGCGACGTCGACCGCGGGATCGAGGGCGGCCCGTGGCCACTCGGAGGTGGGCCAGGGCACGCCCGCGGGCTGTTCCGGGAGCGGAGCCAGCTTCGGCATGCGGGCAGAGTACCCCACGCCAGCGGGAGACGGGGCGCGATCAAGTCTCGATCGCGCCGGCTTCCCGGTAGGCATCGATCTCCGCCTCACGGAGACCCAGGAGATCGCGGAAGACGTATGTGTCGTCCTGGCCGATGGCGCCGCCGGCGCCGGACGTGCGGCCAGGCGTTCCCGTCAGGCCGAGCGGGACGCCAGTGGCGACCACGGGGCCCTTCACGCGATGCGCGATCGTCTCGAAGAAGTGGCGCGCCGCGAGCTGCGGGTCGCGTTCGTACTCGTCGGCGACGGTCTGCACCACGGCGGCAGCAACTCCGACCGCTTGCAGAGCGCCGGCGACGGCTTCGGCGGCGCGACCCGTGGTCCACTCCGAGATCCGGGCATCGAGATCTCTGGCGTGTTCGACGCGGTCGTCGCGGGTCGCGAAGCGCTCGTCGCGGGCCCACTCCGGGTTGCCGAGCGCTCGGACGAAAGCCAGCCACTCTTCTTCGGTCTCCACGGCGACGACGCACCAGCGGTCTTCGCCGCGGCACGGGTAGCAGCCATGGGGCGCCGCACGGAGAGAGCCGTTGGCCAGCTTGCGCGGCTCGCAGCCCGTGGCCAGCGCCTCCATCATCACGTCCCCCACGGACGAGATCGTCGCCTCGAGCTGGGAGAGGTTGATCGACTGGCCCTCCCCGGTGCGCGCCCGGTGGTCGAGGGCCGCCATCACCGCCACCAGCCCGTGCAGCGCCGAGAGTGCGTCCGGGTAGGCGTACTGGGTGATGGTGCACGCGCGTTCGGGGAAGCCGGAGAGAGCACAGAGGCCCGACAGGGCCTCGATGTTCGGCCCCCAGGTGACGAAGGCGCGGTCCGGCCCCGAATCGCCATAGCCCGAGGTGCTGAACATCACGAGGTCGGGCCTCACCT
>JBHHVG010000362.1:0-3994 GCA_046754165.1 Myxococcota bacterium | reverse complement strand
TCGGCACCCTGGGGCCGGCGGAGGAGGATGCCGAGGCCCGGGCCCGCCGGGAGGGCTACGACGAGATCCTGCTGGTCGACGCCGACGGCTGTGTCGCCGAGGGTCCCACCACCAACCTCTTTCTCGTCGAGGCCGACGGCAGCCTGTGCACGCCGCCGGAGGACACCGTGCTGCTCGGCGTGACGCGCAGCGCGATCCTCGAGATCGCCAAGCACGAGGGCATCGACGTGCGCCTCGAGGGCGTGCGCCCCGAGCGTCTGAAGGGCGCGGCCGAGGTATTCCTCACCGGCACGACGGCGGGGGTCTGGCCGGTCGGCTCCATCGACGATCACACCATCGGCGATGGGGGCATCGGCCCGGTGAGCCGATCGCTGCGCGAGCGCTTCGCGCGCATCACCGCCGGCGAAGACGCGGACTTCCAGCACTGGCTCACCTTCGTGGACGAGGCCTAGCGCGATGCGCGTACTCTCCGGGACCCAGCCGTCGGGAGATGCCCTCCACACCGGCAACTACTTCGGAGCCATCCAGCAGTACCTGCACTTCCAGGACGAGCACGAGGCGCTCTACTTCGTCGCCGACTACCACTCGATGAACTCCGTGCGCGACGCCAAGCTGCGCCGCGAGTACACGCGCTCGGTCGCCCTCGACTATCTGGCCTGCGGCATCGACCCGAGCCGCGCGGTGCTCTTCCGCCAGTCCGACGTGCCCGAGGTGTGCGAGCTCCAATGGCTGCTGTCGACCGTGACACCCATGGGGCTGCTCGAGCGCGGGCACGCCTACAAGGACAAGATCGCCCAGGGACAGAGCTCGGTTCACGGCCTGTTCGCCTATCCGGTGCTGATGGCGGCGGACATCCTGCTCTACCACGCGGACATCGTGCCTGTGGGCAGAGACCAGAAGCAGCACCTCGAGATGACCCGGGACATCGCCGAGCGTTTCAACCACACCTACGGCGAAGACGTGCTCAAGCTGCCCGAGCCCTACATCCCGGAGGACGTCGCCCTCGTCCCGGGGACCGACGGCCGCAAGATGAGCAAGAGCTACGACAACTGCATCGCGATGTTCGGGTCCGAGAAGTCGATCCAGAAGGCGGTGATGGGGATCGTGACGGACTCGACGCCGGTGGAGGAACCGAAGGACACCAGCGGCGCGCTCTTCCAGCTGTGGTCGCTGTTCGCCAGCGGGGACGAGCGGGACGAGCTGTTCGAGCGCGCGAGCAAGGGCGGGCTCGGCTACGGCGAGGTGAAGAAGGACCTGCTCGGCCGGCTGCTTGCGTTCTTCGCGCCGATGCGCGAGCGCCGCGCCGAGCTGGCCGCGCACGTCGACGTGGTCGAAGACATCCTCGAAGCGGGCGCCAACCGCGCGCGCATGCTGGGCGAGCCGGTGCTGGCGGCGGCCCGCGAGGCCGCCGGTCTCGGACGGGCGCTCTAGCCCACACCCTTCCCGAATCCGGTCGATTCCATTCGCAGGTCCCCGCACGGGGGGATCGCGGCCCGACGGGAGCCGTGCGCATCGGCAGTCGTGCGCGCAGCGGGGTGGCGGGGAGAGGGCTCCCGGGGGCGTCTCGGCCGGGCGAGCGCTTTGCCCCGGACGGCGGCCGAGCCCGACCCGACTCTTCGCTGGCTGGAGGGCGATGGGGGGCAGCGCCCGCCTCGTCGCAAGCGGGGGCGGTGCTGAAGCACCGCCGGCCGAGACCAGGCGGAGCGGATTACTCGAGGGTCTTCGAGATCTGTTGGAGCCGTCTGGCGACCTCCGCCGCGGTGGCTGGCCGGTCGTCCGGGGACTTCTCGAGCATGTGGAGCACCAGCTCCGCCAGGGCGTCGGGCACCCCCCCGGTCCGCCCGCGCGGATCCGGCGGTGGCGTGTGGCGGTGCTGGTAGGCCACGTCGCCGTCGACGAAGGGCACCTTGCCCGTCAGCAGCTCGTAGAGGGTGACACCGAGAGCGTAGATGTCGGCGCGCGAATCGACCGTCTGGCCGAGCGACTGCTCCGGCGCCATGTAGTAGGGCGTGCCGCCGATCACGGTCGAGGCGCGTCGGACCTCCTCGAGCATCTTGGCCAGACCGAAGTCCATGATCTTCACCTTCTTGCCGGAGGTGAAGAAGAGATTGCCCGTCTTGATGTCGCGGTGGATGATGCGCTGCTCGTGGGCGTAGTGGAGCCCATTCGCCGTCTGGGTGCCGAGGCGCGTGACGTCCCTCGGCGTCAGCTTGCCGCGCTTGTGCAGGATGTTCTGGAACGGCGATCCCTCGAGCATCTCCATGGTGATGTAGAACGTGTCGTGCTCGCGCCCCGCGTCGAAGAGGGTGACGATGTTCGGGTGGTTGAGCGCCGCCGCCGCGCGGGCCTCGCGCAGGAAGAGCTTCACCGCCTTGGGGTGGTTGCGCAGGTTGTCCGGTAGACGCTTCAGCGCGACGATCCGGCCCAGGCGGCGATCGCGCGCCTTGAAGACGATGCCCATGCCGCCGCGGCCCAGCTCCTCGAGGATCTCGTAACGGAATCCCTCGGCGAACTCGCTGTCGCCGACTCCGGAGGTCGCGTTCCGCCCCGACTCGCTCTGTTTCGTGATCTGCTTGCGCAGGCCCTCGATCCGCGTCGCCAGGTTGGGGAAGGTGGCGTCGCGCCGGCGCACGATCTCCAGCATGTCGAGGGCGCGCTCGAACTCGCCCTTGTTCTCGAGCTCGCCGGCGAGGGATTCGCACCGGTCGAGGGGGACCATCGGGGCGCCGTGGGTCCGCAGGATCTCGTCGATCTGCTCCGCCGCCAGGTCGAGGTGTCCCTCGCGCACGAACGCGTCGACGAGCAGCGTCGCGGCCTCGAAGTGGTTCATGTCCTCTCGCGGGACGAGCTGGAGGTTTCGGATCGCGCGTCCCCAGTCGTCCGCGTCGATGGCCACCTGCGCGGCCTCGAAGGCGGCACCCATGCGCTCGAGCGTGCCGATCCACTTGGTCATCTCTCCGGCCTCGCGGTAGCACTCGACCGCGCTGTCCATGCGGTTGGCGCGCTCGTAGGCCTCGCCGGCGCGGGTGAGGTCTCCGGCGGAGCGGTACATGGCCGCCGCCTGGGCGGCCTCGCCGGCGTGGTCGTACAGCTCGCCGGAGCGCTCGAAGTTCGCGAGCTCTCGGTGGAGCTCCGCCGCTTCGAAGTCCCTTCCCGCGGCCTCGAAGTGCCGCGCCGCCATGTCCTGCTGGCCGCGCTCGAGGTGCAGCCGCGCCAGCATCAGGTTCGCGACCTCGCTCTGGCCCTCCTGCTCGAGGGCCCGGGCCGCGCCCGCGATATCGCCGTTCAGGTAGAGATCGACCGCCGGCGGGCAGCCGGTGAAGAGCACCCTCTCGCGGTCCGTGAGATCGACGGTGATGGTCTGCGGCTGGAAGTTCTCGATCTCGATGGTGTGCTCGACGACCCGGTCCGCACTGCCGACCATGATGGTGTGCGTGCCGCGGCCGGCGTTGACCCGCACCGCGCCGCCGCGGGCGTAGCGCAGCGATCCGGGCACTCCACGCACCGCGACCAGGGCCGACGGCACCCGGCGCCGGTCCCACAGCACGGCGACCTCGATCGGGCAGCTGTCCGGGTTGAGGTCGAAGACGGCGCGTACCGCGCGGCCGCGCCGGATGCGCACCTCCTGCTGCTCTGCGTGGGTCGCCAGGATCTCCCGGCCGTCGGCGGAGTGCAGGAAGCCGTCTACGGTGATGAACCAGCTGCGCATCGCGAGGCCCTGGAACTGCGTCTCCCGTGAGACGAGGGTGCGCTCGGTGCGGCTGCCAGTTCCCGCCGCGCGCGTTGCCTCGCGGGCGTCGGAGGCGACCGGGACGCGGCCGGCGCGGCGGAAGTGGGCCTGCGCGCGGGTCTTGCTCCTGGCGAGGCGGACACTGAAGGTGCCGCGCAGCTCCTGCGGATACTCGATGATCACCGACAGGTCGCCGTGGCCGCGGAGCAGCCGCAGCACCAGCAGGGCGACCCCGATGCAGATGCAGCTGTCGGCGAGGTTGAA
>JBHHVG010000361.1:0-3996 GCA_046754165.1 Myxococcota bacterium | reverse complement strand
GTCCATCCGCAGAGGCTTCCGGCCGGCCTGCGTGTGCACCAGCCGGTGCAGCTGATCGACCTGATGCCCACCATCCTCGAGCTCGCAGGCATCGACCGCGCACCGCTGATGTTGCAGGGCGATTCGCTGCTGCCGCTCGTTCGCGCCGAGCCCGCCCCGCTTTGGGACAGCCGCGTCGTGGTATCCGAAGAGCCGCTGCACTTCGACCGCCTGACAGGCTCGGATCTGTCGGTATCCGCGTTCTTCGGCGACTACCACCTGTTGAATTCCGCGTCGCTCGCGCGAACGCGGCTCTACAATGTCCGTCGAGACCATCAAGAAGAGACGCCCATCGAAGCATCCGCGTTCCTGGAGAACGTCGATCACCTGGTCACCCCCGGCCTGCGTCAGCTCTACACGATCAACCGCGCGCTGTGGCGGGAGATGATCCGCGAATCGTCCGGCGCCATCCGCTACGACCCCGACGCCCAGGAGCAGCTCCGACAGCTCGGCTACATCGAGTGAGAGGCACCCTCGACGGCGAATGGTGCCCATTCGCCGCTTCGAGTATGCTGCGGCGATTCCAGCGACGAGGAGAAACATCATGGCCATCGATCCCAGCGCCGTCGGCGCCACTGGAGGCCCGACCGAACGATCCTGGACGTCGAAGGACTGCCTGCTCTACGCGCTAGGCGTGGGCAGCGGCATCGACGAGCTGAATTTCACGACCGAGAAGGCCCAGGAGGTGCTGCCGACCTTCGCCGTGATCATCGGCGGCGGTGGCGTTCCGTTCGGCAAGATCGGCACCTTCAACCCCGCCATGCTCGTCCACGGCGAGCAGGCCATCGAGGTGTTCGCGCCCATCCCTCCCGAGGGCACGGTGCGGAGCACCGGCCGCATCGCCGCCATCTGGGACAAGGGAAAGGGAGCGGTGGTGGTCATGGAGTCCGAGTCTGTCAACGCGGCCAACGACGAGCCTCTGTTCAAGACGACCATGTCCGCATTCATCCGCGGCGAGGGCGGCTTCGGAGGCGAGCGCGGGCCGTCGGCTCCGGCGAACGGGGTTCCGGATCGCGCGCCGGATCACGAGGTCAGCTACCAGACGCGGCCCGACCAGGCACTCATCTATCGCCTCTCGGGCGACCGGAACCCGCTGCATTCGGACCCGGAATTCGCGAAGCTCGCCGGCTTCGACCGCCCGATCCTGCACGGGCTGTGCACCTACGGTTTCACGGGGCGGGCACTGCTCCACGCGTTCTGCGACGGACAGGTCGATCGGTTCAAATCCATGTCAGTACGATTCTCCAAGCCCGTGCTTCCCGGAGACAACCTGACGGTGTCCATGTGGGCCGACGGAAACGACGTCTCCTTCCAGACACAGACCCAGGCCGGGGAGGTGGTGATCGCCCAGGGGAAGTTCACCCACGCCTGAGCCCTGCGAGGGGCACGGACGTCAGACGAGCAGCTCGGGCGCCCGCGCGGAGATCATTCGACGGATGCCGTCGCGCCAATCGACGCGCGTCTCGCCGACGAGTTCGCGCATGCGCGTCACGTCGACGGGTAGGCCGCGGAGCGTATCCGCCGTGGGGTGGAGCACGGGTTCGAGGTGGGTCAGCGACGCGATGTGCGCACACCATTCTTCGAGCCCGACCGGGGCGCCCCCCCAGTTGATCACCTCCGCAGGAACGGCGGCGATCTCGAGCAGCCGAGGGATCTGCTCGACGATGTCGTCTTCGTGGATCGGGTTGTAGACGCTGGGTGCGTCGACGTGCACTGGAATCGGCACGCCTGATTTCATCATCATCACGTGGACCCAGGGCCATCCGCCGTTGTCGCCGTAGGGCACACTCAACCGCGCAATCGTCGTCGGAAGCTTCCACTGCGTCGCGCCGAAGCGGGCCACGGCCTCCGCCGCGATCTTGCAGATGCTGTAGGTGGGCAAGAGCACGCGGTGGTTGTCGCCGAGGGGAGACGACTCCGCGCGCGGCTCGCTCGGATCCTCGGCGTAGACACCCGCCGACGAGCAGTGGAGGAAGGCCCGGGCCCGGCGACAGTGCGCCATCAGGCGCCCGGTGCCCCCCGCGTTCGCGACGAGGTCGAAGTCCCAATCGCCCGTCTTGACCACGGCGAAGTGGAGCACGACGTCGAAGTCGTCCGGGACTGCGTCGAAGGAGTCAGCCGCCAGGTCGAGCGCGTGGCACCGGACGCCGATCTCCTGCATGCGCCGGCGGTCGTCGACCTTCGCGAAGCGCGCGAGCCCGTGGACCTCGTTGTGACGCGCCAGCTCTCGGGCGACCGGCAGCCCCACCTGACTGGTGCTGCCGGTGATGAGGATCTTCTCGTCTCGAAGCATCGGAGTTCCCTGGTGAGGGCTCCCGTGCAAGCGACGGAGAGGCCGCTTCGGCCGGGGAATGGCATCGCTCGGAACTCGCCACGCCGACTCTCCCGCGTGTCCGCGGGGCAGCGGGGCGGAATCAGGCGCCGGCTTGCGACGAACGCGTCCCCTCTGGCTCGTTCGGCGACTCCGCCGACGTACCGGCCTCGGGCACACCACCCGCTTCCGGAAGCCGCGCGCTCCCCATTCCTTCGAGCAGGTCGATCGAGCCCTCCGGACACAACGTCGTGGCGCCGGCTGTCAGGTGTTCGTAGACCGCCCGGTACTGGTGGGTCAGGTCGCGCAGCAGCATCGACGTCCCGGTGAAGTGCTCGACGACCCCGCCGCGATAGTCTTCCAGCTCGGATCGGACCCGGGCGATCTCCCGCTTGGCGGCCTCGAGCGAAGCCTGCGTGAACTCCCGCTTCTTGGCCGACGACTCGACCTCGGCTTCGAGCTCACGGATGCGCGCGTGGGCGTTGCCTGTCTGGCGCCCGGC
Source organism: Myxococcota bacterium (assembly GCA_046754165.1). Taxonomy (GTDB): domain Bacteria; phylum Myxococcota_A; class UBA9160; order UBA9160; family SMWR01; genus JAFDEI01. The sequence continues at coordinate 1,144 of JBHHVG010000361.1, read as the reverse complement.
GACGACTCCGATGCCGAGGGCGACGGCGGAGACCACGACGAGGACGACCGGAAAGAGACTGGGATCTAGAGACATCACCGACCTCCTGGAGCGTGCTGGCGCCGAGTCTAGCCCGCCCCCAGGACGGCGCCCATCGTAGCGCGGGCGATCAGGTGCCGAATCGTTCTTCGAGATAGGCGATGATTTCGACGGATTCATGCATCCACTCGTCGTCGCCGTCTCCCCGCCCGATGCGAAGGCAGGGGACCGTCTGGCGGCCGGTCGCCGCGACGAGCTCGGCGCGTCGAGCGGAGCTCTCGTTGATGTCGCGCAACGCGATGTCGAGGTCGAGGCGCCGCAGCGCCCGGCGGACCCGTTCGCAGAACGGGCAGGAACGCGTCTGATAGAGGACGAGGCCGCTCGTGTCGGACATCGGCCACCGGCCCCCGGAGAGAAGCTTGGAGCTTCACCCAAGCCTTTCCGGGACGCCACTGCCGCGATTCGGGCACGCGTCGCGCGGCGTGGCCCCGGCGCGTGCCGCCGCGGGGAACTCCTGCTAGACCCTGCATCGGGGCCGCCAGCGCGCTGCGGCCCACCCATCGGGACCCCGACTCCATGAAATTCGGAATCTTCTACGAGCACCAGCTGCCACGGCCCTGGGACGACGGCGCCGAGCAACGCCTGTACAACGAGGCCCTCGACCAGGTCGAGCTCGCCGACCGTCTCGGAATCGACTACGCCTGGGAGGTCGAGCACCATTTTCTCGAGGAGTATTCCCACTCGTCGGCCCCGGAGGTGTTCCTCGCCGCCTGCTCCCAGCGAACCCGCCGGATCCGTCTGGGCCACGGCATCGTCCTGTTGCCCCCCGGGTACAACCCTCCGGCGCGGGTCGCCGAGCGCATCGCCACCCTCGACCTCGTATCGGGCGGGCGGGTCGACTTCGGAACGGGCGAGTCCTCCTCGCTCGCCGAGCTCGGTGGCTTCCATGTCTCCGTCGACGAGAAGCACGATCAGTGGCGTGAGTCGCTCGAACAGATCGCCAACATGATGGTCATGGATCCCTATCCGGGCTTCGAGGGGAAGCACTTCTCGATGCCGTGCCGCAACGTGGTGCCGAAGCCGGTGCAGAAACCGCATCCGCCCCTGTGGGTCGCCTGCTCGAATC
>JBHHVG010000360.1:0-3999 GCA_046754165.1 Myxococcota bacterium | reverse complement strand
GAGCGCGCGGCGCAGGCCGCGGGCGCTGAGCACCTGACGATCGATGTCTCGCAGGTCCGACTGGATGACAAACACATCCGCTCGGTCGAGTTCGAGCTGATGCGCGGCCGCCACCGGGCCGTCGTCGTCGCCAAGAGCCGCGGTGAGTTCACCCTCGTGGGCCCCTTCGACCAGGGCAAGGTCGAGGGGCCGTGCGCGTCGTTTGCTTTCGACGCCGGCAGCGCCCTGCACGACGCGCTGGGCGACTTCCTCGAGAGGTTCTGTGAACAGGCCGCCGCGCCGTGAGCCCGGGCCCGGCGTCTTCACCGCTGGGCTGGCTCGAGCGGGTTCGGGTGGGCTCGATGAACCCGCCGAAGATCACCGCGGTGCAGCGCGCCATCGCCGCCTTCGCGCCGAACGCAGTGGTCGAGGGAGCCGACGTCGAGAGCGGTGTACCCGAACAGCCCGTCGGCTTCGAAGAGATCGTGGCGGGCGCCCGTCGCCGCGCCGCAGCGGCCCACGCGGCCGCCGTCTGCGATCTCGGCGTTGGCATCGAGGACGGGCTCGTCCCCGTGCCGCTGTATCCCGGTGCGGCGCCCGCGCCCGTCAACATCGGCTGTGCCGTGGTCACTGACGGCCGCCGTTACTCCACCGGCTTCTCTTCCGGATTCTCGTACCCGCCGGAGGTCGCGGATCGGGCGGTGCGCGACCGCAGGCCGATCGGGGACCTGTTCGATCGGCTCTGGCGCGAGCGCTGCGGCGATGCGATCGCCGTGCCGTCCGGACGGACCGAGGGAAACGTGGGCAAGCTCACCGCGGGCGCGCTGACCCGCAGCGAGTACGCGCGCCACGCGGTTCTGTGCGCGCTGGTTTCGTTCCTGAACCCGGATCTCTACTCCTTGCAGGAGCCCGGCGGATGAGTGCGGACGACCAACCGGTCACCTCGGTCGGCGATCTGCTGGTGTTCTTCGAGCGGGCGGAGACGCCGGCCGAAGCATGGCGTGTGGGTACCGAGCACGAGAAGATCGGTCTCTCCGCCGACAAGGAGCCGATCCCCTACGAGGGGGAGCGCGGCATCGGTGCGGTGCTCGAGGCGATCGCCCACGGCGACGGCTGGAAGCCCGCCTTCGAGGAGGGCGCCGTCATCGCGCTCGAGAAGGACCGGGCCAGCATCACCCTCGAACCGGGCGGTCAGTTCGAGCTTTCGGGCGCGCCGCTCCGCACGATCCACGAGACCTGCGATGAGTTCAACCGCCACCTCTCCCTGATGAAGCGGATCTGTGAGCCGCTCGACATCGCGTGGCTCGGCCTCGGCATGCATCCCTTTCACTCCATCGACCAGATGCCGCTCATGCCGAAGGAGCGCTATCGCATCATGCGCCGTTATCTGCCCACGCGGGGCGGGCGGGGCCTGATGATGATGTTCCAGACCGCGACCGTGCAGGCGAACTTCGACTACGCAGACGAAGACGACATGGTGGACAAGATGCGTCTGGCCCTGTGTGTGACGCCCATCGTCTCGGCGATCTTCGCGAACTCGAGCATCTCCGACGGCGGCGACAACGGCTTCGTATCCGCACGGCTCCACGCCTGGGAGGACACGGATCCAGACCGGACCGGGATCCTCCCCTTCGTGTTCGAAGACGGCTTCGGGTACCGGCGCTACATCGAGTGGGCGCTCGACGTACCGATGTTCTTCATCGTTCGTGGCGAACGCTACGAGCCGGGCCGCGGCATGACATTCCGCGAGTTCATGCGCCACGGTCGCGGCGAGCTGCGCGCCACGCTGGCGGACTTCGACCGCCATCTGACCACGCTGTTCCCGGACGTCCGGCTGAAGAACATCATCGAGGTTCGGGGCGCCGACGCGGTGCCTCCGGGGCTCACCTGCTCCTTGCCCGCCCTGTGGAAGGGACTGCTCTACGACGTCTCGGCCCGCGCGGCGGCGCGCGGGCTGGTCGCCGGGACGAGCCACGAAGACCGGCTGGACGCCCGCCGTGACGTCGCGCGTCGGGGCCTCCGCGCAAACTTCGCAGGGCGGCCGGTGCTCGCACTGGCCCGCGAGCTCGCCGAGATCTCCCGCGCCGGACTCCGGCGGATCGCCCACACCGGAGCGCGGGATCCGGACGAGACGGCCTACCTGGACCCGGTATTCGAGCAACTCGATCGCGGCGCCAGCCCCGGCGAGGTCGTTCGCGACCGCTGGCTGGGAGAGTGGAACCGGGACCCCGATCGCTTGATCGAGTACGCGCGTTACTGATACAGTCCGGTTCCCCTGCGGGGAAGATTCCCTTTTCGGGTCCGGAGGTCGCAACGAATGTCCCCGAAGTTCAAGGTCACCTTCACGCTCGACGAGTCGGACGCCAGCTACTTCCGCAACCTCTACCGGCGAGCGAAGGCGGGCGCCAAGAACCAGAGCCGTGAGCAGATCATCGAGGACGCCCGCGGCATCGTGAAGGACGTCCGCGCGTCGAAGAAGACGCCGACCTTCGTGGCCGATGCGATCTCGACCCTGGCGGATCTCGTCGACCTCATCCAAGACGAGGACTACGCCGCCCCGGCGCGGGTGCAGAACGAAGTGCTGGCCGCGCTCGCCTACTTCTCCGATCCCGAGGACCTGATTCCGGACCACATCCCCGGGCTCGGCTTTCTGGACGACGCCATCATGGTGAAGTTCATCGAAGAGGAGTTCAGGCACGAGCTCTGGGGATACCGAAAGTTCTGCAAGAACCGCGATGCCTCCGAGCAGCGCCCGTGGGCCAGCAGCGCGAAGGAGCGTCTGGCCGACCGTCTTTCCGCCGACCGCAAGAAGATTCGTGCAGCGATCGCGGAGCGTGAGGCAAAGGCGGCACTGAAGAAGAAATCGAGATCCCACAGCGGTTGGTGAACCGCTAGACCGTGGCCCCGGCACCATGACGAATCGACCGCGTCCGCGCATCCTGGTCGTCGACGACGAGGAGGCGATCCTCGAGACGATGACGTTCACGTTCGAGGACGACTACGAAGTCTTCACGTCGACGGATGCCCGTCGGGCCCTCGATATGCTCGACGAGCACGCTCCGATCGCGGCGGTGCTCACGGATCAACGCATGCCGAAGATGAGCGGCGTCGAGTTCGTGACGGAGGCGCGGAAGCGGCACCCCGCCACGGTCCGCATGATCCTGACGGGCTTCGCGGACATGGACGCGATCATCCAGGCGATCAATGACGGCCACGTCTATGCCTACGTCGCGAAGCCATGGGAGACGGACCAGATCAAGCAGCTGATGAAGCAGGCCGTCGACCACTATGAGCTCACCGTCGAGAACGAGCGCCTGCTGGCCGACCTCCAGCGGGCGAATGTATTCCTCGAAGCCGTGATGGACCACCTCGACACCGGAGCGATCGCCGTCGACTCGCACGGGGTGATCCAGGCGGTGAACCGGCCGGTTCGCGAATACCTCGGGCTGCACGGAGATCTCCAGGGGCGTCGCCTCGAGGAGACGCTCCGGAGCCACGCGATCGAGTCCGTCGGCGCCGCCGCCGAGCGGGTCGAGAAGGACGACTCCGCCAGTTTCGAGGATGTCGACCTCACCGTGGGCGACCAGGGTCACCGCTATCGCGTCGTGAGCCACGCGCTCGTGGACGGCCGCGGGGAGGCATTCGGCAAGGTCATCCTGATCCGCGAGGTCTCCCACGAATCGCTGCGTAGCCGTTTCGACGACCTGGTCGGCCGCATTGCGGGCGCCGAGAACTCGGTGCGGCCCGAGCTCGAACAGGCGCGTGAGCATCTCCAGGCTCTGGGCGACGAGGTGAAGAACTCCCGCATCGATTCACCGGGGATGGGTCAGCTCGCCGAGCGCCTGTCGCGAACACTCACCGCCATCGAAAACTGGCTCGACGTCGACGACGCCATCGCCCAGGAGGACTTCCCCGACGCGCAGCTACTGCTCGACCGGATGCGCGTCGCCACGGCGCGCTGGCCCGTCGCGAACCAGCTCCCGGCGCGGGTCCGCCAGCTGGCCGAGTGCGTGGACCGGT
>JBHHVG010000359.1:0-4003 GCA_046754165.1 Myxococcota bacterium | reverse complement strand
GAGGTCGCGGTGCAGCCGAGCGACCGAGACGTCGAGGGGAACCCGGAGCCGGGCGCGCGCGTGGAACAGCAGCTCACCGGACATCGGTGCGCTCGTGCACTCGGTGTCGAGCTCGTCGACGTTCACGTGACGGTGGGCCAGGGCGCGCGAGATGTCTCGGATGATGCCCGCGCGGTCCGCCCCGACCAGCTCGAGGTGGACCCGGCGGCACTGCGGCTCCACCTCATCGGGGGCGCTGCGCTCCACCAGAACACGCAGACCCTTCGCCTCCAGGTCCTCGAGCGAGCGCACCAGCTCTTCCGCCCGTGCTGTGGGAACGCTGGCCCGCAGGATGCCGGCGAAGCGGCCGGCCATGCGCGACATGCGGCTCTCGAGCCAGTTGCCATCGTGATCGGCGATCGTCTGGGACAGGAGCTCGACCAGCCCGGGCTTGTCTTCACCGATCAACGTCAGGACGAGAAACACCGTCACGGTTCCGCCCCCTCGCGCGTTTCTCCTATCATAGAGGATCGCTACCGGCCGGCGCGACGACGGGTCGACGCGTCGCGGGAGGCGCCCCCATGGCCGGCGACCCGGCGACCCTGCGGTACACTGCCCGGCCGAGATTCGAGGAGGATGACGGACGGTGACAGGCGTGCCCTGGTATCTCGATGGGCTCCGCTTCAGCTGCACCAGCTGCGGCCACTGCTGCGGCGGAGGCCCCGGCACCATCCGCGTGAGCGACGCGGAGATCGCGAGGCTCGCGGGTCGCCACGGGCTCGGGGTCGCGGAGTTTCGCCGGGAGTACACGCGTCCGCTGCGCCGGGGCGACGTGAGCCTGGTGGAGAAATCCAACTGCGACTGTGTCTTCTACGATCGCGAGCGCGGCTGCACGGTCTATGAAGACCGCCCAAGGCAGTGTCGCACCTGGCCCTTCTGGCGCGCCAACCTCTACTCGCGGGAGAACTGGGAGCTGGAGGCTCGCACGTGCCCGGGCATGAATTCCGGTACGCTTCGCGACGCGGCCGAGATCGCGGAGACCGCGATGGACGACGGGACGTCGGCGTCGTCCCGAGCCGCGGGCAACGACTGAGACGACGATTCGCCCGAGAGGACCCATGCCGCGCCGCGCACTGGTAGCACTGCTGATCCTCGCCTCCTCTCCCGTGCTGGCCGCCAGCTCCTCGGACTGGAGCTTCCTGGTCCTGGAGGTCGCGGCGGAACCGCCGGGTCACCGGATTCGGCTGCGCCCGGTTCCGCCCGGTCACACGTTCCCGCGGTCGTGCCGGACCTTCGTCGTCCATACCCTCTACGACCTGGACGGCTGGAGCCCTGCGGGCCGCAGCGGGGCGACCCACGAGAACCACGAGCGCTCGATCCGGGCGCTGGTTCAGGCACAGATCACGGGCGAGATCGTCCGCTTCGGCTCGATCGGAGTCGGCTTCGCCGCCATCGTGGACGGCGACACCTGCGAGGTGGCGAGCCACGGCCTGACGTACGTCGTCACGCCCAGCGGCAGCGGCGCCGTGTACTCGGTCTTCGAGGAGCCGTGAGCGCCGGGGGCCGGACGTGAGCATGCTGCGCTGTTGCGTCTGCGACACCCACTGGGCCGCCAGCGTCCGACCGTGCTGCCCTACGTGTCTCGTAGCGGGCTGGCTGGCGAGCCCGAACCTTCTCACGGGAAAGCACCATCCCGAGAGCCTCGGTGAGGTCCACGACCAGTACCGGTCCATCGTGACCGAAACAGTCGCCGAGAACCTTCGTGAATTCCTGGTGGCGGCGGTGGCCGAAGGCACCTGGTACTACAACACCGAGTACGAGAAGTTCAATCACGTAACGAGGCTTCCGCTCGATCACAAGCCGGGCTCGGGGGTCGCCGCCGGCAAGAGTCAGCCGGAACGCCGCCTGGAAGACCTCGTGATCGCCGACGCCGACCGCGACCCCCACATCTTCGCCAACGACCGGGAGGAGACGCGCCGTCGCATCGCGGCGGGCATCTACCGGCGACTCGTCACCTGCTCGCGGCCCGATTGCGACAACCTCACCCCGCCGCGCTCGCGCGAGTGCGCCCTCCACTCCGCGCCCCCACTCGCCACGGCGGGCCTCGGGTGAGCGCCCTCGCCCGAAGGTGGCTCGCCGCCGCGACACTGGCGCTGGCGGCTTGCGCCGCGCCGGTGACGGGAGAAGATCTCGACGCGCGGCTGCGCGAGGTCGGCCGGTCGGTACACGGCCTCGGCGGCAAGCTCGAAGTCTTCCCGATCAGCGCCGACAGCCAGATGGCCGCCTGGACCCTGGCGGTCGAGGCGAAGGAGACGGAGCCGCTTCCTCTGGCCCGACAGCTCTCGCGGCGCATGGAACGCGCCGCGGACCGGCAGCTGCTGCTCGTGGCGGGCGGGCCCTACCCGTCGCTCACGCGGCGGGTCGTTCTCGACGCCCTGGCCCTTCGCGAGGGCGAGGCGCTGACGGGGCTGGTGCTGGTGTACGTGGGGAACGCGGATTCGGCACGCGACGTTCGCACCGCCGCGGCCGCCCTGGACGTTCGCTTCGTGCAGCGCACCCTTCCGTGAAGCCCGATTTCGGACTCACCGCCGAGGACTACGCGAGATTTCGCGCCGGCTTCCCAGACTCCTTCTACGAGCGCCTCGCTGCGCGCGGCATCGGGCGGGCGGACCAACGCGTCACCGACCTCGGCACGGGAACCGGCACCCTGGCTCGGGGCTTCGCACGGCGCGGGTGCCGCGTGACCGGGGTCGATCCGGCCGGCGCGATGCTCGCCGAGGCCTCCCGCCTGAGCGCCGAAGCGGGCCTCGACATCCCCACCGTCCTGGCCCGCGCCGAGGCGACGGGGCTCGCGGACGACAGCGCGGACGTGGTGGTCGCCGGACAGTGCTGGCACTGGTTCGATCGGCCAGCGGCGGCGAGGGAGGCAGCCCGCCTGCTGGCCGCCTCGGGAGTCCTCGTCATCGGCCACCTCGACTGGATTCCGACCGACGGCAATGTCGTGGAGGCCACCGAACGCCTGATCGAGGCGCACAATCCCGCCTGGCAGCTCGGCGGCGGTGCGGGCCTATATCCCATGTGGCTCCGGGACCTCACGGAGGCCGGCTACACGGAGCTCGAGACCTGGTCCTACGACGTCGACCTGTGCTACCCGCCGGAGGCGTGGCGCGGTCGCATTCGCGCCAGCGCCGGCATCGGGGCGTCCCTGCCGCCGGAAGCCGTGAACGCCTTCGACCGAGATCTCGCCGCGCTGCTCGCCGAGCGCTTCCCCGGGGCCAGCGTCTCGGCCCACCACCGGGTGTTCACGCTGATCGCGCGCCCACCCGTATAGGCCGGCAGGAGCCGTGGCGGTCCGGTCTGCGACGATCGACGAGCGCTTCTCCCCCTCGGGAGGCGCGCTTCGGGCGCCGGGGCGCGGTATTCGGTATGAACTCCCCGTTCTATCGACGCGTGAAGGAGAAGGACTGTGAGCGAGGCGGACCAGGGCCCGGCGAGCGAGATCGAGGTCGATCCCGAGAATCTCTACCGGGAGGAGATCTTCACGGACCTGAAGGTGGCCACGATCCGGCGCCTCACGCCGATCCAAGCCGATGGCAGCGACGACGTGTCTCGACCCGTGATGTTCGTCGGCCAGACGACTCTGCTGTCCCAGGCGGGCCCCGTCCCCGTGCAGTGTCAGATCGAGGCGACGAGTCTCGAGGGGGCGCTGGCACAGTTCCCGAACGCGATCAACGAGGCCATCGAGCGCATGATCGACGAGGCGCGCGAGCTGCAACGCCAGGAGGCGTCGCGCATCGTGGTTCCCGGGCGGGAGCCGGCCGGGAAGCCCAGCTTGCGCTGAGCGACCGGCGCCCCCCCCCCGGGAGCACGAGTTCGAGATGGGAAGAGCCGTGAAGATCGCCGGAATCGCCGTGTGTCTCGGCGTAGCGATCTTCTTCTGGATCGGCTCGGACCTGGAGCGCTACGTCAATCGTCTCGAACCGTTCGCGAGACCGACGCCGTCACAAGAAGCGCTGGCCATCCA
>JBHHVG010000358.1:0-4045 GCA_046754165.1 Myxococcota bacterium | reverse complement strand
TGCCGGGCCGGTCGGCGCGGGCGGAACGGAACGGATCGAGCGACTCCGACGGAACCAGGCCCACGGCGTAGTCGCACTCGAGCGCGAGGCTGCGGCGTATGAACTCCGAGATCTCCTGGGGCGTCGCGAACGGAAGGTCGCCGGAGAGGTACAGCACCGGCGTGTCCTTTTCGTCTCCCACCGGATCGCGTCCCTCGGGCCCGGAATCCGGGAGCAGGCGGCGGAAGGTCTGCCAGGCGTTCTCGTAGAGATTGCGCTGCTGGCGGACGATGTGGAGGGGCTTCTCGATCTCTGCCCGGACATCCTCCCGAGCGAACGTGTCCCGCAGGCGCTCTGCGTTCCCGACCACCCAGACTTCCGAGACCTCGGGCACGCGCTGGAGCGCCGCGACCACCCGTCCCACGAGCGATCGGCCCTCGATCTCGAGATAGACCTTGTTGTCGCCGTAGACGGCCCGGGCGGCCGCTCCGTCGCCGGCGGTCACGATTGCGGGAATCGGCACCCTTCGAAGATAGGGTCGGCGCTGGCCCCGCCCAAGCCCGCGCGGACGCGCGTGCGTGGCATTGGGAGCAGCCTCCTCGCGGCCGGCCGGCGCCGCCGCGCGAAACGGCGTGGGGCGCCGGGTGCCGCCGGCGCCCCACAGGTCCGCAGAATGCGTGGTGGAGCCGAGCGGGATTGAACCGCCAACCTCCGCGTTGCGAACGCGGCGCTCTCCCAATTGAGCTACGGCCCCAGCCGAGGCGAGAATCCGCCGGGCACGAGACCCTAAACCTCCGGCCAACCGGCGTCAAATTCCGCTGGACGCCCGCGCTGCCGGTTTGGCACCCTGTCCGACATGAGCGTCGAGATCCGCTGCATCCTGGTTCCGCTGGACTTCTCCGAGGGAGCCGGCAAGATCCTCGAGTGGGCCGCCCACCTGGCCCTGGAGCACGGCAGTCGCGTGGTGCTCTTCCACGCCTATCACCTGCCGGTCGAGTTCCAGCAGCTCGAGGGCGCCTACCTGCCGCCGGACTTCTGGGCCAACGTCAAGGCGGAGGCCGGAGAGTCCCTGGGCCGCTGTGCCGAAGACCTGCGAAGCCGGGGCATCGAGGTGGAGTCGGTGGTGACCGAGGGCTACGCCGCCACGGCGATCATCGACGAGATCGACAAGCAGAACGCCGACCTGGTGGTGATCGGGACGCACGGGCGCTCGGGCCTCAAGCACCTGCTGCTCGGGAGCATCGCCGAGCGCGTCGTGCAGAAGGCGCCCTGCCCCGTGCTCACGGTCCACGCCGGCGAGAGCTGATCACGCCCCTGCCGTGCCCGGCGGCTGGCCCGCTCGAAGGCCCGGCCCGGCTCACGACCTCACAGCGTCTCGAAGAAGTAGGTCATCTTCACCTGCAACGCCGTCGCGAGCTTGTGAAGGGTCGACATCGAGGCGGCGCTCTTGCCGAGCTCGATCTGGGAGATCAGGCTGACCGACAGTCCGGTCCGATTGGCGAGCTGCTTGAGCGTCAGCCCCGCGCCGTTGCGGCGCTCCCGCAGCCGGCCGCCGACGACCTGGTTGAGCTTGGTCTCGAGGTCGACGAGCAGTCCCTTCTCGCGAATCGCCGTCTGGATCACCGCCCGAAGCTCCTCCATGTCGAGGGGCTTCTGGAGGTAGTCGAAGGCCTGGCTCTTCAGCGTTCGCACGGCCGCCTCGACCGAGGCCAGGCCAGTCATGGCGATGACGCAGACGTCCGAGTCGGCGCTGCGGATCTGCTGGAGCAGGTCGATCCCGCCCGGCTCCCGCGGAGACACGTCGAGGAGCACGAGCTGGAAGCGGCCGCGCTTCACCTCTTCGACGACTGCCGTGGGATCGTTCTCCAGATGGGCGTGGTAGCCCTCGCTGGTCAGGAAATCCTTGGTGGCGATGTTGCTGCCTTCGTCCCAATCCACGACGAGGACGTTGAGCCGTTGCTTCGTGGCCATGGCGTTCTCCTGAGCTGTCTCCCGGAGAAGACGACCACCCCGATTGGCGGAAGCTCCCCAGGAGCGCGAAAGCCGACCGCGCAATCCCCCCGAAATGCGGGGAATCCAGGCACTGAGACCGTCGCTGGGAGGTGATTCGGTATTCGTGCGCTGTTGCATGAGTACTTTATTGGCGCAGGAGTGAAAAATTCCCAGGGGGCGCGCTCGGGGACCCCAGACGCTCGGCAGAGGGCTCAGGGCGCCGGGGGAGCGCTCAGCCAGTCCCGGCCGAAAGCGGCGGCAGGGGCGTTGGCCTGGGTCGCCTTGACGATGTCGAGCCGGGCCGGCGGCTCTCCGGGGGCCTCGATCGCGATCCAACGCGGCACCCGGATCCCGTCGAAGTCCTGGGTCGGGCCGAAGCGGTAACGGACGCCGTCCGTCCCATCGATGCGCACTACCTCGTAGGTCTCGAGGTCGACCCACATCGAGGGCAACAGACGCTTCTGCCGTTCGAGGACGGGCGGGAGCCGGCCGCCGAAGACGTAGCAGTCGTAGTCCCCGACCCGGCCGAGCACCGCTTCGTCCGCCGCGATGCCGAAGCTGCCGAGCGCCGCACTGAGCGCCGCGCCGGAGGTGGCCTGGAGCAGGAAGACCGGGGGAAGGAAGTGGCGCGGGCGTTCGATCAGCTCGCCGTCGCGGCTGGCCGTGTGCTGGCTGCCCTGGAGCAGATGCCGCTCGACGAAGCCGCGATGGCTGCGCAGCTCGAGGCGCGCGAGGCCGGTGGGATGAGTCGCCAGCACGCCCGTCGCGGCCGCGGGGCCGTCGCCGATGGTGAGGGTCACTTCGAGCAGCACCGGTCCGGCGCGACCGCCGCTGCGGTTCGCCTGGGCCACGGCCTCGGTCAACTTCTCCGGGGAGGGGATGACCGCGCGGGCCGCGGGTACCGCGAGGCCCAGCACCGCCGCCGCGCCGACGGCCGCGGCGGCACGCGAGAGGCGGATCACCCTCGCCCTCCGGCCGCCAGGGTGCCGGCCCCGGCGTAGGTCGCCGCGGATCCGAGCTCGTCCTCGATGGCGAGCAGCCGGTTGTACTTGGCGATCCGATCCGAGCGGCACAACGAGCCCGTCTTGATCTGGCCGCAGCCGGAGCCGACGGCGAGGTCGGCGATGGTGGTGTCCTCGGTCTCGCCGGAGCGGTGCGATACCACCGAAGCAAAGCCCGCCTCCCGAGCCATGCGCATGGTTTCCAGGGTCTCGGTGAGGGTGCCGATCTGGTTCAGCTTGATCAGGATCGCGTTGGCCGCATTCTCCTCGATGCCCCGCGCGAGGATGGTCGGGTTGGTGACGAACACGTCATCGCCGACGAGCTGCACGCGTTTTCCGAGCTTCCCGGTCAAGGCCGTCCAGCCCTCCCAGTCGCCCTCGTCGAGGCCGTCCTCGATCGACACGATGGGGTAGCGGCCAAGCCACTCCGCCCAGAATTCGACCATCTCCTCGCTGGTGCGGTTCGTGCCCTCGCCACTGAGCTCGTAACGTCCATTGCGGTGGAATTCGGACGCCGCGGGATCCAGGGCGATGGCGATCTGCTCGCCGGGGCGATAGCCCGCCGTCTCGATCCCGGTGAGCACCAGCTCGATGGCGTCGCGATTGCTCGCCAGGTTCGGCGCGAAGCCTCCCTCGTCGCCGACGGACGTGGAGAGCCCCTTCTTCTTCAACACCGCCTTGAGCTGGTGGAAGACCTCGGCCCCCCAGCGCAGCGCCTCGCTGAAGGTGGGCGCGCCGATCGGAAAGATCATGAATTCCTGGAGGTCCACCGTGTTGTCCGCGTGCACGCCGCCGTTCAGCACGTTCATCATCGGCGCCGGCAGCACGGTCGCGGCGTCTCCTCCGATGAAGCGGTAGAGCGGCAGCCCCGCCGCCGCCGCCGCCGCGTGGGCCGCGGCGAGCGATACGCCGAGGATCGCGTTGGCGCCGAGCCGCGACTTCATGTCCGTGCCGTCGAGCTCGATCATGACGCGGTCGAGGCTGGCCTGTTCGTCGAGGCCGCCGAGAGCGTGGCCGGCCACCGCCACCGCGATCTCGCCGTTGACGTGGTCGACGGCCTTCAAGACCCCCTT
>JBHHVG010000357.1:0-4048 GCA_046754165.1 Myxococcota bacterium | reverse complement strand
CGTCGCCTTCAACTTCGCCAACGTCATCGTCATCCCGCTGCTGCTGGGAATCGGCGTCGACAGCGGGATCCACCTCATCCACCGAGCCAACACGGCGCCGGACCACGAGCGCCACGTGCTCGGATCGACGACCGCGCGCGCGATCTTCTACAGCGCCGCGTCGACGGCGGCGAGCTTCGGCGCACTGGCTCTGTCATCGCATCGGGGCATCGCCAGCCTCGGCGTCGTCCTGGTGGTGGGGCTGCTCTTCACCCTGGTCTGCACCCTGATCGTGCTGCCCGCCCTCATCGCCTGGAGGGAGTCTCGCCGGGCATCGTGAGCAAGGAGACGACCCCGCTCCGGGGCGCGATGTCGCGCCAACGAACCGCGTCGAAATCGAGCACGATCAGCGCACCGGTGGGGAAGCTGCGCGACAGCCGCTGGACCGCGCCCTCGGCGCCCGGTCCCGGATGGGCGAGAGAGCGGGCGAGCCATCCGATTCCGGGGTTGTGCCCGACCACCAGCAGGGACGCGTGGCGCTCGTCGGCTGCATGAATGGCGGCGAGCAGCTCGTCGCTACCGGCGAGATAGAGGCCCCGCATGATCTCGACTTCGACGTCTTCCAGCAGTGCCGCGCGCATCGCGTCCAGGGATGCGACGGCGCGGCGCGCCGACGAACAGAGAACGAGGGAGGGAGGGTGTGCGAGGGCCGTGATCCGCGCTGCCGCGGAGGCGGCATCCACCCGCCCGCGCTCCGCCAGCTTCCGGTCGTGGTCGCTGCTGTCCGGCGCCACCGGCGACGCCTCTCCGTGGCGCATCAGGCTGAGCGTGCGCATGTCCCCACCGTACCGCAGCCCCCGCACGGCGACGCTGTCACGCGTGGGGGGAAAGGCGTTATGCTGCGGCGACACAGCAGCGAGAGGAGTCCGTGACGCGCTGGATCTGGGTCTCGGCGATCGGCGGCGCTTCCGGTGTCGTGCTCGGCGCCTTCGGCGCCCACGCGCTGCAGAGTCGGCTCTCCGCCGACGCCTTGGCGAGCTGGAACACCGCCGTGCAGTACCACCTGCTGCACTCCGTCGCGCTGCTTTCGCTGGCGCTGTTCGCCGCCCGGAGCGGACGCTCGATCCAGCTGCCGGCCTGGCTCTTCAGCGCAGGCATCGCGCTCTTCTCGGGCTCGATCTACCTGCTGGTCCTGACCGAACTGCGCTGGCTGGGGCCGGCGACGCCCCTCGGCGGCCTGTGTTTCATCGCGGGCTGGCTGTCCCTGACGACCATCACCCGGCGCTGACCATCCGCTCCGCGTCTACCAACCCGAGAGCTTCGCGCAGCGTTCGCGGTGCAGACGCGGCAGGCCGAGGATCGTGCGGTCGAAGAGCGAACGCTTGAGCCACATGTGCACCTCGCACTCCCAGGTCATGCCGATGCCGCCATAGATCTCCACGGTGTCGCGCGCGGCCTGGGTATAGCGATCCGTAATGTGCGCCTTGGCCATTGCGACGGCGTGCGGGGCATCGTCCGGAATGTGGTCGAGGGCATGCGCGGCATACCACAGGACGGCGCGGGCGGGCTCGACGTCGATGGCCATGTCGGCGAGCTGGTGCTTGACCGCCTGGAACTCGGCGATCTTTCGCCCGAACTGCTCTCGCGTCTTGGCGTACTCCGTCGCCATCAGCACGAGCTTCCAGGCGCCGCCGAGGGCGTCAGCGGCGAGCAGGAGGAGGCCCGCATCTCGCACCCGCCCCGCGGCCGCAGCGGCGAGCTTCTCCGCGGGCGCGTTCTCGAACTGGACCGTCGCCGTCGGCTGGGTACGATCGAGGCTCTCGGCGCGCTCGACCTTCACGCCCGCGGCATCCCGAGCGACGACGGCAAGGCCGCCATCCGCGAGGGCGACGACGATCAGATCCGCGGCATCGGCGTGGGTGACGTGGTTCTTGATGCCGGTGAGCGTGCCGTTGCGCGCGCGGATCTCGTAGCCGTCGGGATCCCAGACGTCGCTTGATTCGCCGAGGGCGACGGTCGCGAGGCACTCGCCAGTGGCGAGTCGGGGCAGCCAACGCTGCCGCTGCACATCGTCGCCGCCAGCGAGCAGGGCCACGGTGGCGAGGGCGTGGCCGAAGAACGGCGAGGGGACCGCAGCGGCGCCGAGAACCTCCGCGACCAGCGCGAGATCGAGCATCTCCAGGCCAGCGCCGCCCAGAGCCTCAGGCACGATCAGGCCGGCGAGCCCCATCTCCACGAGGCCCTGCCACAGGTTGGGATCGAAACCTGTGTCACCGTCGACGATCTCGCGCAGCCGGGGCAGCGGGCATTCGTTCTCCACCAGGCCACGCACGGTCTCCTGGAGCATCTGCTGTTCTTCCGAGAGCCCGAAATCCATCTATCGCTTGGCCCCGGCGTGCAGGTTGGCGGCCGGCTCCCGCGGAAGTCCGAGCCCGCGTTCGGCGATGATGTTGCGCTGGATGTTCGCGGTGCCGCCGGCGATCGCGATACCGAGGGACCACATCCAGTTTCCCAGCCACGAGGCACGCGTGCCGTCGTCTACCGGCGAGTACGGCGCGTCGTTCGGGACCGCCAGGGCCCCATCTCCGATGAGGTCGAGGGCGAGACGGGCCGCGCGGTGCCCGATGTTCGTGGAGTTGATCTTCGCCATCATCATCACGATGCCCGCAAACTCGCCCCGCGCCGTCGCGGTCAACATCCGCTTCCCGGACCAGGTCTGGGTGGCGACATAGCCCTGGATCTCCGCCAGCTGCTGCCGCACATGGGCGTGCTCGATGGCCGGTCGGCCGTCGATCTGGGCCTCCCGCGCGAGCTTCACGAGCGCCTCGAACATCGCCTCGATGCGGTCGGAGCTGCCGATCAGGGCCCGCTCGTGCATGAGGGTCGCCCGGGACACCGCCCAGCCCTCGCCCCGCTCCCCGACGATGTTCTCGGCCGGGGTGCGCGCGTCGTCGAAGAAGACCTCGCAGAAATCCTCGCTTCCGGTCATCTGCTTCAGGGTGCGAACGCGGATTCCCGGTGACTTCATGTCCACGAGCAGGTACGAGATGCCCGCGTGCTTGCCCGCGTCCGGCTCCGTTCGAACGAGACAGAACATCATGTCCGCCTGCTGGGCGCCGGAGGTCCAGATCTTCTGGCCGTTGATCACCCACTCGTCGCCGTCGAGCTCGGCCCGGGTCTTCAACGAGGCGAGATCGCTGCCGGCGCCGGGCTCGCTGTAGCCCTGAGCCCATACCATCTCGCCGAGAATCGTCGGGCGGATGAACTTCTCCCTCTGGGCCTCGTTGCCCTTCTCGAGGAGCGTGGGCACGAGCATCGTGGGGCCCTGCCCCTGGAGCTCCGACGGCGCTCCGGCGCGGGAGAACTCGTCGAGGATGATCGTCGACTCGAGGATGTCCGTCGGCCGCTCGGATCCGCCATAGCGTTTCGGGACCCCGCGGTACAGGTAGCCGGCCTCGATGGCGCGGTCGCGGAAGATCCGTTCGCGCTCGCCTTCAGGCAGCGCGGCCTCGGATCCCTTCAGGGGCCAGCTCGCCTCGAGGAAGGCACGTACCTCTGCGCGGAAGGCGTCGTACTCGGCGGTGTAGCGAAGATCCATCTGGGCTCCGCGATGCCTTCGCAGCGCGGCTGCGCGGGGCTCGCTCCACGCCCTGGCGGGCGGGCGGTCAACCTACCAGTCAGCGAAATGCGCGGCAAGCCGCGACGTCCGACGGGCCACTCAATCGGACGATTCCGGCTGCGACGGCCGCGAGGGCCGGGCGTCCTCGAAGGCCGCGAGGATTGCCCCGAGCGAATCGACGACGCGACTGAGCTTGGCGCGATCGAAGTGGGCGAATTTCTCCGAGTACTTCGTCAGTCCGCGGTCGAAGACCCGGGCGGCGCGCTTGCGTCCGCTCGGTGTGAGCTCGACCTGCACCCCCCGACCGTCTCGCGGGTCCGGACCGCGCACCACGAGTCCGGCGGACTCGAGGCGATCGACGGTCTTGGTGATGCCGCCAGACGACAGCGCCAGAACGCGGTTGAGCTCGCTGGGCGACAGGCGGTAGGGGGGGCCCTCGATGCGGAGACT
>JBHHVG010000356.1:0-4058 GCA_046754165.1 Myxococcota bacterium | reverse complement strand
TGCCGCCGGGAGAGGAAGCGGAGCGGCGGCGCGCGCCGGATGCCCATGGCGCGCAGGTCCGCATCGATCGACGAGTTGTCCGGGTCGATCATGAGACCGCGGCGCAGGTAGCGGATCCCCTCCGACTTGAAGCCGAAGGCCAGGTGGACCCGGGCCAGGTTGTGGTAGAGAACCGGATTGAAGAACTCCTCCTTGGCCGCAGAACGACAGAGGTCTAGGGCCTTGTCGAAGCGCCGCTCGGCCAGTCCCAGGCACAGGCCCAGGTACGACCGGTAGCGGGGAACGGTCGGATCGAGCCGTTGGGCCGATCGGAAATGTTCGAGGGCCAGCGCCTGATCGTCGTTCTCGAGCGCGGCTTCGCCCCTGCGAAAGTGCTCCTCGGCGGAGCAGCTGGCGTCCATGGTGTCTCCCGTGGTTCGGGCGCATGGCTCTGCGCCTCGGCCGACACCGACGCAAGAGTCGTGCCGAATCGAATCGCCGGCAGGGGAGGCCGCAACCCATCGGCGCGGAGCGGGTTCGGGATTTCCGGGCTCGCTCGTGGCCCGCATCACGAGCGCGATCTCGTAACCCGCGGTTTCGATCTCGTACACCGCGGACCTGCCACCCGGCCGGCTCGGATCCCGCCGCTAGCGGTCGAGCAGGTGGCCCCGCTCGGACGCCTCGAAGGACTTCTGGAGCTCTTCGAAATCGGCCTTCGTGAACTCGCGGTAGGTCGTGTCTCCGCGCTGGCGCCAGTAGATCGGTTCGTCCGGGAGCCGGCGACGGTCGAATTGGACGGCCTTCAGATTCCTCACCAGGACCTTCTGGGTCTGGGTGTACTCGAACTCGGATACCACGCGCACGAAGTCCGGAAACCACTTCGGATCCATGCCACCGTGGGTCGTGGCGTGCTGGCAGTAGTCGAAGAATTTCTGCGGGTCGAAGCGGGCCCCCTCCCGCAGCTTCAGGGCCACCATGACCAGCTCGTCACTCACGGCGCAGGGCGCGCCGTAGGCCGCCGCCAGCACCACGTCGTCGTGCTCCTGGAGCACCCGCGCCACCTGGGCCGCGGAGAAGTTCTCGCCATCCTTTCGGATCCAGTCGTCCGTCCTGCCATCGAAGAACAGGAAGCGCGTCTCGCCCACCCGCTGCACGTGCCCGAGATCTCCGGAGTGATAGATGCCGGTCCGATACTTCGACTCGTTGGCCTGTGCGTCGGCGAAGTACCCCTGGAAGAGCCCGGTGTCGTCTGCGACCCGACAGATCTCGCCCACGGCCTCCGCGTAGTTGCAGATCGTTCCGTCCGCGTCGAGCTCGGCCGGCGGGCACTCCTCGCCGTGCTCGTTCAGGATCCGAACCGCCGGGTCCGCGATCTCGCCCACGCTGCCGCGGGGATCGCCGAGCTTGCGAAAGGTGCTGATCGCGGCCTCGGTCGAGCCGTACAGCTCGAGCATGTCCTCGAGGCCGAGCCAGCGGATGAAGCGGTCGATGTCCGGGGGGGCCGCGCCGTTTCCGATCGCGAAGCGCAGACGGTTTCGTCGACTGCCGGCGACCTCGGCCAGGATCCGCGCCTCGTCGCCCCTGAATTCTCGATCGAGGGCCGCGAGGATGTAGTGGACGGGCTCGCCGACGTAGTTCCAGTAGGTGACGCCGTAGCGCAGGATGTCGGGAACGAAATTCGTCGCGCTGAACCGCTCGCGCATCGAGAGCGTCCCGCACGCGTGCAGTGCGGGCTGGAAGCCGAGGAACAGCGCATTCGAGTGAAAGAGCGGCATACAGGCGTAGCCGACATCGTCCGGGCCCAGCTGCAGGTTCGTGCCGACCGTCTGGCCGATGATGAGAAGCTTCCGGTGATCGTTGTTGATGCCCTTGGGCAGCCCGGTGGTTCCCGAGGTGTAGATCACCACCAGATTCGAGTCGGGAGCGACGTCGATCGCGGGCGTGTCGAGCGACGCGCCTTCCGCAGCCACCTCGTCCGCAAGACGATCGAGATAGTCCCGATTCCCGAGCGAATCCTCGCTCTGGGTGCGCAGAACCAGGATGTTCTCGGACACGAGATCCGTGAGCTTCGCCCGAACGCGCTCGACCTCGGGCCACAGCCGCTCGTCCACCACCAGCACGCGAGCGCGGGACCGGTTCAACACGCCGGCGAGGGCATCGCCGCGCAAGCCCGTGTTGAGTCCGAAGAGGGTAAGGCCGCCGTATCCGCAGCCGGCGATCAGCGACATCAGCTCGAGGTGGTTCTCGAGGAACATCGCGACATGCCCCGGCCGGTCGTCGCCGACAGGACCGAGGCGCCGCAGGAGAAAGTGCGCCACCCGGACCGCCTCGTCGCGGAACTGGCGGTAGGTCCAGCTGCGCAGTCCCTGGCGCAGGGCGATGCGGGATTCGACCGCGGCGTGGCCGGCCCGAGCGTCGAGCTGGGCACCGAGGGTGAAGGGGACGTCGAAAGGCGGGGTCGGCAACACGGAACCTCTGGGTCGGCGGCGTGAGTGGCCGCCGATTCTAACAGAGGCTCCGCGCTCGGAACCGGGCGATCGGGTCGGTCAGTATTCGATGATCTCGAGGATGTAGCGCTTCTTTTCCTTGCCGCTGGCCGCGGCCATGAGCGTCCGGATGGCCGACGCGTGGGCGCCGCCCTTCCCGATCACCTTGCCCAGGTCGTCCTTGGCGACCCGAAGCTCGAGCACGTGCGCGTGCTCCCCGATGACTTCCTGGATCTCGACCTCGTCGGGCTTGTCCACGAGCGATTGAACGATTGCCATGATGAGCGGCTTCATCGACCCCTCCGCAAGCTCCTCGGCCCCCGGAGTCTGGGAGACGTCCGGCACCGAAGCAGCACCACCGCATCTTCAACGTCTCGCCCGACCGATCGGAATCCGCCCTCCCGGGAGACACCTCGGAACCGATCAGACACCGCGCGCGGCCGTAGGGTCGCCCCCACGGGGCATCGAATAGAATCCTCCGTCCCCGCAGCGCGTGCAATCGGGTAATCGCCTTAATCGCCCCGAAGGATTCTGAGCGGGCGGATCAGTGATGGGCCGCGGACGGAGATCCGCCGCGCAGAGTCTGCACCAGGCGCCGCGGGGCGGCGGAGGCCGCCGAATGCGCCGCCGCGCGGGCCAGCTCCCACCAACTCTCGGCGCACAGCAGGTGTGGCGCGCGGGTACCCTGCGCCGCGTCACGGGCGCGCCACTGGGTGGCAAGGCTGCGATGCAGCAGGCGTCGCCGCACGGGGCCCGGGGCGAGACGCTCGAGGACGTCCCGCGGGATCGCGGTGCCGAAGATCTCGCGCGTCGTCACCAGGCCCGCGTAGACCGGCGCGGTGACGCGCCACCGACGTGCCGCCGTCACCAGCGCGGCCCAGTCCATGGGCATCGAGGATACCAGGCGGTGGATGTCGTCGAGACCCATCCAACGCCCGGGATCCCGGCGGGCGGCGCGGAACGCAGCAGACGCCAGCAGCGCGAAGCGCGTCGGCCGGTGGTAGCCGGAATGCGTCGTGTCGCAGAGGCCGTCGAGGAAGCGGTCTCCAGACACACCGTCCCGCCCAGCCGGGCTTTCGGAACCCTCCCAGGACCAATGCAGCGCGACGCCGGGCCCTTCCTCGCCCTCTCCCGACGAGAAGCAGCGCCGGCGCACGGCCGCCTTCCCGTCCTCGCCGTTCGCGTGCGGCCGATAGCCGAGGTCGAGAAGCACGGCTTCCGCCGCCCGCCACTGGGACTCACGCACGATGATCTCGAGCAGATCCAGGGTGCGGGCGCCGGGATCGGTGTGGAACTGGAGCGGTCCGCCCACCATCGACCAACCGTTGATCGGCGCCATGTCGATTCCGGCGCAGCGCAGGTCTTCGAGGATCCGCCCGCCGGATTTGAGGGCGACGATGTTGGTGCGCAACGAGCGGTAGTAGTCGGCTTCGCAGGCCAGACGAAACGCCTCGGGAAACTCCTCGGCGATCCGTCCAGACTCGAAGCCCACGTGCAGCAGGGGCGATACGCGTTCGCGCCGGGACAGCGCCAGCACTTCATCGCTGTCGAAGGGAGGAAGATCCCCGGCGGCGGCGATCGGGGAATGGGCCG
>JBHHVG010000355.1:0-4062 GCA_046754165.1 Myxococcota bacterium | reverse complement strand
CGCTGCGGCGTCGGCCTGCTCGAGGCGTTGGTGACGGAGCACGGCGCGGCCGCGGTGGTCACCACCATGAAGCAGCTCCAGCGGGCGGCGGCCGGCAAGGTGGCCCGCGAGATCGCGAAGCTGCCCGACGGCGTCCACGCCTTCCGGGATCAGCTCGACGACGGAACGGAGGTCGCGGTCTCGCTCACGATCCGCGGCGACCGCATGATCATCGACTTCGCCGGCACCGGAGCGGCGGTCCCGGGAAACCTCAACGCGCCGCGCGCCGTCGTGCACGCCGCGGTCCTATACGTGCTGCGCGCCCTGGTGGCCGAGCGGATCCCGCTGAACGGCGGCTGTCTCGACCCGGTCACGATCCACATCCCCGAGGGCTCGCTGCTCGACCCGCCGCCGGGCGCCGCCGTCGTGGGCGGCAACGTCGAGACCTCCCAGCGCATCGTCGACGTGCTGCTGGGCGCCCTCGAACGCGCGGCGGCGAGCCAGGGAACCATGAACAACGTCGCCTTCGGCGACGCTGGCTACGGCTACTACGAGACCCTCGGCGGCGGAGCCGGGGCGGGGGAGGGCTGGCACGGGGCCTCCGGCGTCCACACCCACATGACCAACACGCGGGTCACCGACGCCGAGGTGCTCGAGGCGCGCCACCCGGTCCGGCTGGTGGAGTTCTCGCTGCGCCGCGGCTCCGGCGGTGACGGGCGCTGGCGGGGCGGCGACGGCCTGTGCCGCCACTACGAGTTCCTGGCGCCGGTGACGGTGTCTCTGATGACCGAGCGCCGCACGACGGCCCCCTACGGGATGCGGGGCGGCCACCCGGGACGCCCCGGCCGAAACAGCGTGCTGCGCGCCGACGGCCGCGTCGAGCAGGTGCCCGGCCACGCCACCCTCGCGCTCGAAGCCGGCGACGCGCTGCGCGTCGAGACGCCCGGCGGCGGCGGCTACGGCGCGCCGGAATGAGCGGCGGGCCTTGCAACTCGCTGCTGCTGCTCTTACTTTCCGGCCTCGACGGGCGCGTAGCTCAATTGGCAGAGCAAGGGACTCTTAATCCCTAGGTTGAAGGTTCGATTCCTTCCGCGCTCACCACACCTTCCCGGGGGCGACGGGGTGCACGGGGGCGCAATGCCTGCGACCCTCGTCCGCGGAGCCGGGGTGGCGGAACGGGTAGACGCGGTGGCCTTAGGAGCCATCGTCCTTTGGGGCGTGCAGGTTCGAGTCCTGTCCCCGGCACCATTCCAATCGGATCTCCACCCTCGAGCGGCCCGATGACGCAGGCCACTGGAACGACGATGACCACAGAGCCCGGGCAGCAACCGCAGCAGCAGAGCGTCCGCGTGACCTCGACGGAAGCCGGACCGGTCGCCTGGTCCCTCGACGTCGCCGTCGACGCCAAGCGCGTGCGCAAGGCCTTCGATCGCGCCTACCGCGACCTCGGGAAGCGGGTCAACCTCAAGGGCTTCCGCCCGGGCAAGGCACCGCGCCCGGTTCTCGAGAAGCTCTACGCCGCTTCCGTCGCGGAGCAGCTCGAGCGTGGGCTCGTCGCCGAGACGCTCGCCGAGGCCATCGAGCAGAGTGGCATCGAGCCGGTGGCGGAGCCCGCCATCGAGGCGCAGACACCGGCCGCGGACAGCGATTTCCACTACACGGTCCGGGTCGAGGTGAAGCCGGTGGTCGTGCTGCCGGATACGGACGGGCTGCCGGCCCTCGAGCCGGAAGTCGACGTCGGCGACGACGAGGTCGACGAGCGCCTCGAAGCGCTGCGCCAGCGCAACGCGCCGGTGGTCGAGGAGCCCGAGGGCAGCGTGCTCGAGAACGGTCACGTCGCCACCATCGACTTCGTCGGGCGCGTCGACGGCGAAGCCTTCGAGGGCGGGAGCGGCCGGGACGTCGAGGTGGAGATCGGAGCGGGGCACTTCATTCCGGGCTTCGAGGAGCAGCTCGTGGGCGCCGTCGCCGGTGACGATCTCGAGGTGCGGGTCACGTTCCCGGAGCCCTATGGAAACGCGGAGCTCGCGGGCAAGCAGGCGGTGTTCGCGTGCCACGTCGTGGCGGTCAAGAAGCGGCAGGTCGCGGAGCTCGACGACGACTTCGCCAAGGACGTGGGGGATTTCGACAGCCTCGACGCCCTGCGGCAGCGTATTCGCGACGACCTCGTGGCGGCGCGCGAGCGCGAGTCGAAGCAGGTGCTGCGCAAGACCCTGATGGACGCGCTGATCGAGCGCGCGGTCTTCGAGGTGCCCGCGGGCATGGTCGAGCGCCAGCTCGATCGCCGGCTGGAGAGCGCTCATCAGCGCCTGCAAGGCCAGCTGCCCGACGACGCCATCCGGCCGCAGCTCGAGCGCTGGCGGGAGCAGTGGCGCCAGGACGCGGAGCGCGACGTGCGCGAGGGCCTGCTGCTCGAAGCGATCGCCCGGGCGGAGTCGATCGAGGTCGGCGACGACGAAGTCGAGGCCAAGATCGCCGAAATCGCGGCGGGCCAGGGCGTCGACGCTGCGGTGCTCGAGAGCGCCAGCGGCGGCGACGGCCTGAAGCGCGCTGTGAAGGCCGAGCTGAGCGATGAGAAGGCGCTTGCGTTCCTGGTCAGCAAGGCTAGAGTCGAAGCAAAGACAGATACTTAGCGACGATCGCCGCGCCCCGGGAAGGGCCTGCGGCGGTTCGACGCAGCTGGCCGCGCCGCCTTCCTCTCCCCCTGAACTCCGGCGTTCGCACGCCGCCGATGCCGCAGGGGGATCCCATTTCCACAGCCAGAGCCGCGCAGGCGCCGGTCCCCCGCCGGTCGGGTACCCTTTCGGCGGGCGCCCAGCGCGACATCGTTGCCGGTGGGATGGAAACCCACCAGCTCACGGAGCCAGCATGACCCTGATTCCCATGGTGATCGAGCAGAACCAGCGCGGGGAGCGCGCGTTCGACATCTACTCGCGCCTGCTGCGGGACCGCATCGTCTTTCTCGGGAGCGCGATCGACGATGACGTCGCCAACGTCGTGATCGCCCAGCTGCTGTTCCTCGAAGCCGAGGACCCGGACAAGGACGTGCACCTCTACATCAACTCGCCGGGCGGATCCGTGACGGCCGGGCTCGCGGTCTACGACACCATGCAGTACGTCGGCCCGGACATCACCACCATCTGTCTGGGGCAGGCGGCCTCGATGGCCGCGTGGCTGCTGGCGGCCGGCGCGCCCGGCAAGAGAATGGGCCTCCCCAACTCGCGCATCCTGATCCACCAGCCCATGGGCGGGACGCAGGGGCAGGCCACGGACATCGAGATCCAGGCGCGCGAAATCCTCAGTCTCCGCGAGCGCATGAACGAGATTCTTGCGGGTCACACCGGGAAGGTGAAGGAACAAATCGCGCAGGACACGGAACGCGATTATCATATGTCGGGAGAAGAGGCGCGTGTCTACGGCCTGATCGACCGCGTGGTCACGAAGCGCGAGGCGGCGTTGAAACCCGTCGGCGCGAACGGCGGCGGCAACGGAGCGAACGGGGGGAAGAAGACGTGAAGAAGCGCGATGACGACGCCAATCTCTCCTGCTCCTTCTGTGGCAAGAGTCAACGAGAGGTCAAGAAGCTCATCGCCGGGCCGACGGTCTACATCTGCGACGAGTGCATCGAGCTGTGCAACGACATCATCGCAGAGGAGTACGGACAGGAAGAGGCGGCTGCGCCGACCTCGCGTGTCCCGAAGCCCCAGGAGATCAAGGAGGCGCTCGACGAGTACGTGATCGGCCAGGAGTCGGCCAAGAAGGTGCTGTCGGTGGCCGTCCACAACCACTACCGCCGCATCGAGAGCCAGACCTTCGTGGGCGAGGTCGAGCTCCAGAAGGCCAACATCGTCCTGATCGGCCCCACGGGCTCCGGGAAGACGCTGCTGGCGCAGACCCTGGCGCGCGTCCTCGACGTCCCCTTCACGATCGCCGATGCGACGACGCTCACCGAGGCCGGCTACGTCGGAGAAGACGTCGAGAACATCATCCTGAACCTGCTCCAGGCGGCCAACTACGACGTCGAGCTGGCGCAGCGCGGCATCATCTACATCGACGAGATCGACAAGATCGCGCGCAAGAGCG
>JBHHVG010000354.1:0-4063 GCA_046754165.1 Myxococcota bacterium | reverse complement strand
GCGAGACGCCGCCGGATTCGAGCGCCGTGTCGGACCTCGCCGGCGGTCGCGAGCGCGTGACGCCGGAGCACGTGGTGGCGGCCGCGCGGGAGGGCGACGCCTTCGCGCTCTCCGAGCTCGACCGCTTCAACGACGCCGTCGCCCGGGCGCTCGCCGTGCTCGCCTTCAGCCTGGCGCCACAGCGCATCATCCTCGGCACGATCCCCACCGCGGCGGGCGAAGCGCTCTGCCTCGGACCGATCCGCGAGCGCCTGCGCGCGCGCCTGTGGCCCAGCTTCCGCGACGATCTCGAGATCGTGCCGGCGGGCCTGGGGGCCGATCTCGCGGAGCTGGCCGGGGTCTGCGTCGCGCTCGAGCACGCGCGGCGGAAAGGCCAGGAGCCCGACCCACGACCGACGTGAACCGGGCCGCTAGTCCGTGGCCCGGTCAGCGCGCCGCGTGGCGGTCTGGAATCGCGTCACCTCGTGGCCGACCGCCTCGGCCTGCTGCTGGAGGTCGGCCACCACCCGGGCCACCTCCGGGACACGCTCGCAGCTCTTGCGGGCGTTGTCGAGGATGCTGATCACCGCCTCGGTCATGCCGGTGCTGGCGCGCTCGTGGGCGGCGGTCTTCTCCTGGATGATGCGGATCATCTCGGTGATTCCCGTGATGTTCGTCGAGATGTAGCGGCCAGTCTCGCGCTGCTCTTCGGTCGCGTGGCCCACCTGGCGGCACAGCTCCAACGCCTCGGTGGAATTCTGGAGCAGCTGCTCCGTCGCCTGGCGCTGCTCGTTGATGGCGGCCGAGATCTGTTGGACATGCTCGGAAGTCTGCTGCGCCGTTGCGGCGACGTGGCGGGAGTTGCGGGACTGCTCGTCCGCGGCCCGGGCGATCTCTGCGACGCGTCCACTGGCGTCCCGCGACGACAGCGTAATGGTGCCCAGCGCTTCGCCGGCCCGACGGGAGCGGGCAACGCCGTCTTCCACGGCCTCGATGCCGGCGCCCATGGCGCGCACGGCGTTCTTCGACTCGCGCTGGACGCCCTCGATCAGCTGACCGATACGCTGGGTGCTTTCGATCGTGCGGCGCGCCAGGATCTTCACCTGGTTCGCGACCACCGCGAAGGCCCTGCCGTGCTCGCCGGCCTGGGCGGCAATGATCGCGGCGTTGAGCGAGAGCAGGCTGGTCTCGTCGCTGATGCCGTCGATCACCGTGGTGATCTCGCCGATCTCCTCGATGCGCGCGTCGAGGCCCTCGAGGGCGACCCGGGCGTCGAGCGTCAAGTTCCGGATCTTGGCGATGCCGTCGATGGTCTCGCCCACCGCCCGCGAGCCTTCCTCGGCCGATTCACTCACCTTCTCCGTGAGCTGCGAGGCGCCCGAGACGTGCTCGCCCACCTCCTGGATGGCGCGATCCATCTCGGCGATCGCCGCGGCGGTCTCCTCAGCGGCCTGCTGCACCGTGTCCGAGCCCTCGTCGACGCGCCGGATCTGTACGCCGATCTCCTGGGCCGCAGAGGTCGAGGCCTCGAGCGATCGCTGGAGGTCTGTCGCCGCCCGGGCGACCTGCTCCACGGCGGTGGTGGTCT
Source organism: Myxococcota bacterium (assembly GCA_046754165.1). GTDB lineage: Bacteria > Myxococcota_A > UBA9160 > UBA9160 > SMWR01 > JAFDEI01. Next base: position 2,496 of record JBHHVG010000354.1, on the reverse strand, counting down.
CGATGACGGAGGAGGCGGTCTCCTCGTTGTTGAGGGCGAGCTGGTCCACCTCGCCGTTGATGCCGCGGATCGATGTGTTGATGTTGGCGATTAGGGAGGCGGTCTCCTCGACCGCCGCCTCCTGGTTCCGGGCGCCCTGCTCGATCTCCGCCATCGAATCGGCCACGGCTTCCGGAAGCCGTTGCAGGTTCGCGGTCAGCCCGCTCATCCGCTCTACCGCCTCGCCGACCGCCTCGGCCAGGCCGTTCAGGGCGGCGGCTTCCTCGCCCAGGTCGCCCATCTCGTCCACGCGCAGGCGGTAGCTCATATCGCCGTGACCGATGGCCCGGAGGGCCCTGCGGAGGCGCATCACCCGGCGCCGCGATCGGATCATCACCCGCTGGACCGCAACCGTGATGAGCGTGGCCCCCACCACGCCCACCGCGATGGCGGCGGGCAGGCCACCGGCGCCGCGGGAGATGGAGGCGGCGGTCACGGCAGTGGCCACGATGGTCGTCGCCAGCAGGGCGAGGCTGCCGCGCCGCCGCTGGCCGCTCAGCATTTCGTGGCCCATTTGTCTCCCGTCGACTCTTGGAGGCGCCCGGGGGAGGGATCGGTCGGCCAACGCCGCGGCTTGAGGCGAGACATCGAGTCCTGACGTGGACTTCCCGGCGCGGCTGCGCGGTGGCTGCGGCATCGAGAGGCGCCGTTCCGGGACGGATCAGGCGGCCGGTTCGTCCGCGATCGCGGCGATCCGCGCGCGGAAGGCCGCGAACCCCCCGGCGGCGATCGCAGTGCGCGCGTCGGCCAGCAGGCGCAGGTAGAAGCGCAGGTTGTGGAGGGAGGCGAGGCGCGCGCCCAGTGCCTCGTTCACGTGGAGCAGGTGTCGCAGGTAGCCGCGTGAGTGGCGGGTGCAGGTCGGGCAGTCGCAGTCCGGATCGGGGGGATCCGGGTCGTCCTTGAAGCGCGCGTTGCGCGCCTTGAGCACGCCTCGGCTCGTGAACAGCACACCGTGGCGCGCGTGCCGGGTGGGGATCACGCAGTCGAACAGGTCGACCCCCCCGGCGACTGCGTCGGCGATGTCTGCGGGCTGGCCGATACCCATGAGGTAGCGCGGGGCGTCTGCCGGCAGCTCTTCGCGGGCGGCGGCGATCAGGTCGCTGCGCCGCTCGGGCGCCTCGCCCAGGCCGAGGCCTCCGTGGGCAAAGCCGTCGAAGCCCAGTGCCGCGGTGCCGCGGGCGCTGGCGCGGCGCAGGGATTCGCTCGTACCGCCCTGGACGATGCCGAACAGCGCCTGGTCCCGCCGCTTCCGGGCGGCAGCACAGCGCGCGGCCCAACGCAGGGTGCGCTCCGTGGTGGCGCGCTCGCGCAGGTCGGCGCCCGCGCCGGAATCCGCGGCGTGGCACTCGTCGAGGACCATGGCGATGTCCGCGCCGAGCGCTTCCGGGATGGCCATCGTGTTCTCCGCCGTGAGGGTGCGCCGTCGCCCGTCGAGGGGCGAGGTGAAGGTCACGCCTTCCTCGTCCACGCGGCTGTGCGCGGCGAGCGACGTCACCTGGAAGCCGCCGCTGTCCGAGAGCCATGGCCCGCGCCAGCCGGTGAAGCCGTGCAGTCCGCCGAGGCCGGCCACGACGTCCTCTCCTGGTCGTTCGTGCAGGTGGTAGGTGTTCGTGAGCAGGATCTGTGCGCCGAGCGCTGCGAGATCCTCCGGGCCCACGCCGCGGACCGCCCCGTAGGTCGCCACGGGCATGAAGGCCGGGGTGTCGATGTCACCGTGCGGGGTCGAGAGGCGCCCGACGCGAGCGCCGGCGTCGCGGCCGGTGACGGCGAAGGCGAAGCCCTGCGCCCTCACACGATCAACATGGCGTCGCCGTAGGAGTAGAAACGGTAGCCCTCGCTCTCGGCGTCCGCGTAGGCGTCGAGCACGGCCTCCCGCCCGGCGAAGGCGGCCACCAGCAGCAACAGCGACGAGCGCGGCAGATGGAAGTTGCTGAGCAGTGCGTCCACCGCGCGGAATCGGTGACCGGGCGCGATGAAGATCTCGGTCTCCCCCCGCTTTGCCGGCACGCGGCCGTCGGCGTCTGCGCAGGCTTCGAGCACACGGGCCGAGGTGGTTCCGACGGCGACCACGCGGCCGCCGCGCGCACGGGTCGCCGCGATCTCCCGGGCGGCCTCGGCGGAGATGTGGAAGGGCTCCGCGTGCAGGCGTCGGGATGCCAGATTCTCGGGCTGCACGGGCCGGAAGGTCCCCGGACCGATGTGGAGCACGACCTCGGTCCGTCCGACGCCGGCGGCCGCGAGCTCGGCCAGCAGGCGCTCGCTCAGGTGCAGCCCGGCCGTCGGGGCGGCCACCGAGCCGGGGACCCGCGCAAAGGTGGTCTGGTAGCGCAGGGCGTCGCCGCCCCGCGGCCCGTCGCGGCGGATGTACGGGGGCAGCGGCGTCTCGCCGTCGGCGTACGGATCGCAGCCGGGAGGGAAGGCGAGGGCGACCTCGCCGTGGTCGAGGCGCTCGACGAG
>JBHHVG010000353.1:0-4067 GCA_046754165.1 Myxococcota bacterium | reverse complement strand
TGGCGCGCGCGCAACCGGGAGTGGCTGGTGCGCATCGCGGGCCTGATCCTCGAGAGCACCTTCCCATCCGTGGCGGCGATGGCCGGGAGCCTCTTCGGCGTGTCCCTGTCCTGGGTGTCGCCCGCCCGCTTCGACGCGCAGTCGAAGATCGCCGGGCTGCGCGCGCCGCTGCTCTTCTTCCACGGCGACCGGGACGAGATCGTGCCGTATGAGCTCGGGCAGCAGCTCTTCGAGGCGGCCCCGGAGCCGAAGACCTTCGAGACGATCCGCGGCGCCGGCCACAACAACACGATCGAGATGGGCGGCGGGCCGTACTTCGATCGCATCCGCCGCTTTCTCGACGAGGTCGCCCCGGGCTGACGCGGAGATCAGACGCGCACGGGCAGCGAAGCGGCCATGATCAGCGCGACCCAGCCGGCTTCGATGAGCGCGATGGCGCCGCGGTTCCGGGAGCGGCCGTAGATCGACGCCGCCAACACCTCGATGAGAACGAACACCAGCACCAGGACGGGGAGAATCAGTCCAACGACCGGAGCGAACAGTCCGAGCCGCACGCCGACCCAAAGCGCCGCCAGCACCAGAAGTCGCCCGCCCGCGCACCACGCTGCGGCTTCCGCCAACGTCCCGCCGCGCAGGAGCAGCTGGAACGCCGCTGTGAACGGCAGCAGAAACAGCGCACAGCCCCCGAAGATCGCCGCGCGCTCCGGTGTGAAGGTCCAGCGGTGGATCGCTACGCCGGTCGGAACCGTCAGTGCGTAGATTGCGACGAGGGCGACCGCCGCGGCAAGGAACGTGCGCCGACCGCCCGCAGCGATCTCGCCCGCCGCCGTCCCCCACCGCAGCCGCATCGCGACGAGCAGCAGGACGCCGCAGAGCGCTAGCGTCCCGATCACCACGTCGCCGACGTCGATGGAGAGCAGCACGGCGGGTGAGTCGGTTGCGACCAGTGGCATCGCCGCGGCAAAGCCCAGGGCGAGGGCCACCAGGCCCGACGCCCCGCGTGATGACGGCGCCACCAACGGTCCCGGCGCGATGCGACCGACGATCTCGCCGAGGCCGGGCAGCTGGAGCAGCAGCGCCAGCCACAGCAGCCCGACCGCCGCGAGACGCGAATCCCGGGGCGCGCGATCTGCCGCGCCTGGCAGCGAAAAGATCGCGTCGAGCCACGTCACGATCTCGGCGGCGGCCGCGTCGTTCCAGAGAATGTCGATGTGGTTGGCGCCAGGAACGTTCACCAGCCGCACCGCCGTTCCGCGATCTGGCCGGCCGTAGGTCCGGGCGAGCTCCAGTGTCGCCTCCCCGGCGATGTGCGCGGCGAGAGCCGTGGATCGCTCGCGAATCAACGGCGGGTCCGCCTCGGCCACCAGGAACAGGGCGTTGGGCGGACGGTAGGGTCCTTCGAGGACCGCGCCGCCAGAGATCAGGACCACTCCGTCGATGCCCGAGTCCCGGGTGGCATAATCGAGGACAGCCCCGGCCCCCATGGAGTGCCCCATTACGACGATCCGCGATCCGTCGACGTGGGGTGACGACCGGAGATGGTCGATCGCCGCCGAGACGTCGCCGTGGAACGAGTCGCCGCGGCCGCGGCTGCGGCGGTACGGATTTCGATTCTGGCCGTGACCCTGGAGGTCGATGGCGAGGACCGCGTATCCGGAACGCGCGAGTGTGCGTGCCAGGCCCGACAGACCCTGACGGTCGAAGGCGAAACCGTGCGTGAGCAGCACGACAGGAGGCCGCGAGGACCGCCCGGTCACGTCGACGAACGGGCGACTGCCGTCGTCGGGATCGGGCAGGTAGATCGTTCCGGGGATGCCCCCCTCGATCATCACGTCCGCATGGGCCGGGCCGCCGCGCTCGAGACGGGCCAGCCAGACGGCGGCTCCCAGGTAGAGAACCGCGCCGAGCGCGGAGACGGCGATGATCGCTCGCGGCACGTAGCCATTGAAACCCCACGTGTGGCATCAAGTCAATGGGAGCCCTGCGGTGCTATCGTGTGCGCCGCGCCGAAGCGGAACCGCCGGTCTCGCACGCCCTCGCTGACCGGACCAGGAGCGAGCGACGAACGTGCTGACGGACACTGTGGAGCCGGGCCGCATCCTCCTCACCGGGGCCAACGGCCACCTCGGCCGCAGAACGATCGCGCGCATCGGGGCCGGCGCCGCGCGGCCGGTGCGGGCGGTGGTGCGCTCCGAGCGGGCGGCCGCCGTTCTGCGCGCACTCGACACGGGAGCCGACGTCGAGGTCTACGTGCTCGACTACCACGACGAGGAGGCGCTCACGCGGGCCGCCGACGGCTGCGACACCGCCGTGCACTTCGTGGGCATCATCCTCGAGAACAAGCACAACCGCTTCGCCGACGCCCACGAGGCGACCTGCCGGGCGATGGCGGCGGCGGCGCAGCGCGCCGGTCTTCGGCGCATCGTCTATCTCAGCATCCTCGGGTCGCGCCCGGATTCGCCGAACGCGTGCCTGGCCTCCAAGGGCCGCGCCGAGGAGATCCTGCTCAACGGATCGACGCCGGCCGTCGTGCTGCGGGTACCGATGGTGATCGGCCCCGGCGACACCGTGTCGCGCCAGCTGTCCAACCAGGCCCGGTCGCGGTTCGTCCCGCTGTTGCGCGGCGGAGTCGCCGTGGAGCAGCCGATCGACGCGGAGGACGTCGTCTCCGCGATCCTCGGCGCTCTCGATCGTCCGGGTCAGGAGGACATCGCCCTCGACCTGGCCGGTCCAGAGTCGATCACGCGCCGGGAGCTGCTCGAACGCACCGCCGCGCTTCACGGCAATCGGCCGACGGTGATCCCGATCCCCCGCGCGCTGGAGCTATTCGCCGCGGCCGCGCTCGAGGCAATCCTGTCCGCGCCACCGCTCACGCGCGCCATGATCGGCGTCCTCGACCGCGACGACGCCGTCGAGACGGCGACCGCCTGCGGACGCCTCGGCATCCACCTCACGCCACTCGACGAGACCCTCGAGCGCTACGTCGGCCCCAAGGCCCAATGGCCATGAACGCACCCGCCGAGGAGAGCGCCCGGGCGACGCCCGCGGCCTGGCAGCGCAGCATCCCCTGGCTGGTCACCCTGGTCTGCTTCGCCTACCTCTACACGCGGCTGGATGCGGCGGCCGGTCGCGAGGATCAGAGCGTCGTCTCCTACATGCTCGCCGTCTTCCAACGGGTCGACTGGCTCGCCTGGCTCGGCCTGATGGTGCCCTACTCCGCCTTCTACTTCCTGATCGACTCGCTGGTGGTGTGGCGCGTCATCAACTGGTTCAACGCCCAGGTGCGTTTCAGCGACATCCTGCCGATCCGCGGCAGCAGCTACATCTTGTCGATCTTGAACGAACAGGTCGGCAAGGGCGCCATGATCCTCTACTTGAACCGCCGCGACGGCGTGCCGGGCTGGCAGGTCGGCTCGAGCATGCTGTTCATCATGTTCTGCGAGCTGCTCTACCTGCTCGCCTGGGCGACCATCGGCGTGACGATCCGCTGGGATGCCTTCCCCGAGGTCTTCCACGCGATCCCGTGGATCTTCGCCGGCGCCGTTCTCTTCTTCGCGCTGTGGGTGATGTACTTCAGCGGCCGCCTCGCACCGGGCTTCCAGCTCCGGAATCGCGAGATCCTGCACTCGTTTCGCAACGCGCGGGTGTGGCATTACCTCGGCCTCATCGCGCTGCGCTCACCCGCTCTGTTTGCAGCGGTCGTCGTCTACACGATGGCGCTGCGGCTGTTCGGCGTCGAGGCGAGCTTCCTCGACATGCTCGGCTACCTGCCCGTGATCTTCTTCGGCGCCGCCACTCCTGGGCCGATGCGCTCGGTAGCCATCCTGCTGTGGGTGATACTGTTTCCGGAGAACGAAGGCGAGATGGCCACCTTTGGCTTCGTGCAGCACAACTTCTTCATCTTCTTCAACGCCGCCATCGGGTTGCTCTTCGTCCGCCGGGCGAACCGTGAGCTATTCGGCGCACGGGACGGGGCGTAGACGGCTTCCGATCGACAGCAGCGTGGAGATCACGATCAGCCATCCACAGGCCTGAACGAAGCGCGGCCCGGGCCACGCGAAACCCAG
>JBHHVG010000352.1:0-4068 GCA_046754165.1 Myxococcota bacterium | reverse complement strand
CGAACAGCCGGCACGGTCCTGGTTATCGACGACGACGTGGGGGTCCGCGAGCTCGCCAGGGACCTGCTCCGCCGCGCGGGCATGTGGGTGCTCACGGCCGCAGACGGCCACGACGGCGTGAAGCTCTTTGGCGAGCACGCCGACGACATCCGCGTGGTGCTGCTCGACCGCACCATGCCAGCGCTCAGCGGCGCCGACACCTTCGAGGCCATCCGAGCGATCCGATCGGACGCGAAGATCGTGCTGGTGAGCGGCTACTCCGAAGAGCGGGTGACCGCCGAACTCGCGGGACTCGACATGGCCGGCTTCCTCAAGAAGCCCTTCTCTCCGGAGATGCTGCTGGCGCGGGTGCGCGAGGTGATCGAGGGCGATTGACCTCGTCGAGTCGGTCCCGGCGGGCGAGATCTTCGGCGACCGCGAGGCCCTTCCGAAGCTGGACGAGCGCCGGATGCTCGGCTCGAGGGCCACTGGCCGACTCCCCTCGCGATGAGCGAAGAATCCAGGCCCCTCTCCCGAGACGATCCCGGTCGGCGAGTCGTGATACGCTGCGGCGCGGGAGGCGCACGTGTCCGAAATCGACGGGGGACGGATCGCTGCCCGCCAGCTCAAGGCCGCCGGAATCGACACCGTCTTCGGTGTCGTCGCCGGGCCGATGATCGAGCTCTTTGCCGGGGCGCAGGCCGAGGGCCTGAAGGTGGTGGGATGCCGACACGAGATGAACGCGGCCTTCATGGCGTCGGCCTGGGGCTGGGTGAAGCGCAGGCCCGGCGTGATGATCGCCGGCTCGGGCCCCGCGGTGACGAACTGTGTCACTCCACTCTACGTGGCCACGGAGAGTGCCATGCCGCTGCTGGTACTGGGCGGCTCGACCTACGCGAACACCCTCGGTGTCGGCGGCTTCCAGGAGGCGGACCAGCTGGCCTTCACGAAGCCCGCCTGCAAGTGGACCGGCCAGGTCGACCGCGCCGAGCGCATCGGGGAGTGGCTGCACCTCGCCCTCGGACGCGCCGAGCAGGGACGGCCGGGCGGGGTCTACCTCGACTTCCCCGGCCACTATGTCGCGCGTCGCATCGCCGAGGAGATGGCGCCACTGCGCGAGCGCGCGCCGGAGGTCACCCGCGCGTACCCGGACCCGGGCGCCATCGACCGCATGGCCGACCTGCTGGCCAGCGCCGAGCGGCCGCTGGTCGTGGTGGGCAAGGGCGCGGCCTGGTGCGACGCCGGCCCGGTACTCGCCCGGCTCGTGGCCCGCGGCATTCCGTATGTCACGTCGCCCATGGCCCGCGGCACGCTGCCGGACGACGACCGGCACTTCGTCAACGCCGCACGCTCGGCGGCGTTGACCGGCGCCGACGCCATCTTGATGGTGGGCGCACGCTTCAACTGGATCTTCGGGTTCGGGCGCCCGCCACGCTTCGCGACCGACGTGCGAATCGCCCAGATCGACATCGAGCCCGAGGAGTTCAACAGCGCCGCAAACGTCGAGCTCGGGGTGGCGGCCGACGCGGCGGTTGCGGTGGCGGCGCTCTGCGAGGCACTGGACGGCCGCGAGATCACGAGCGCGGGCGGTGGCTGGGTCACCGGCCTCCAGCGGAAGCGCGAGCAGAACGAAGCGAAGCTCGCTCAGCTGCTCAACAGCGATGCGGTGCCGATTCACCCATACCGCGTGGTGAAGGAGGTGCGCGACGTGGTTCCGCGAGACGCGACCCTCACCTCCGAGGGCGAGACCATCATGGGCATCTGCCGCGCGGTGCTGCCCAGCCACCGCAACCGGGCCTGCTTCAACGCCGGCACCACCGGCTGCATGGGCACGGGCGTCGGTTACGCCGTCGGCGCCGCGCTGGCCGCGCCGGAGCATCCGTCGGTCGCCGTGGTGGGTGACTACGCCTTCGGCGCCTCCGTCATGGCCGTGGAGACGGCCGCGCGGGTGGGAGCCAAGGTCGTCTTCGTGGTGGTGAACAACGAGGGCATCGCCGGCCACATGATCCAGGACCACATGCTGCCGGCGGGTGCGCCGCGCATCGCGAGCCTGCTGCCGGCCCACTACGAGAAGATCGCAGAGATGGTGGACGGCCACGCCGAGCGCGCGGACCGGCCCGAGCAGATCCGCCCCGCGCTGGAGCGGGCGCTGGCCGCCGACCGCGTGGCGGTGGTGCACGTGCGCGTCGATCCCAAGGCCACGCGGGCCGGCGGCGCGAACTATCTGCAATAGGAGGGCCTGGCATGGCGATGCCGCTCGACGGGATCCGAATCGTGGACTGGACGATCTGGCAGCAGGGGACGGTCTGTTCGGCGATGCTGGCCGATCTCGGCGCCGAGGTGATCAAGATCGAGGAGCGGGAGAAGGGAGACCCGGGCCGCGGCATCCTCAGCATGGCCGGGGTCGACCTTTCGGATCGCCCGAACTTCTACTTCGAGGCGAACAACCGCAACAAGAAGAGCATCACCGTCGATCTCGGAAAGCCCGAGGGCCGGGAGATCGTGCAGGAGCTGTCGGCGAAGTCCGACGTCTTCGTGCAGAACTTTCGACTGGGGGTGGCCGCGCGCCTGGAGCTCGACTACGAGACGCTTCGCGCCCGCAACGAGAAGCTCATCTACGCCAGCGCCACCGGCTACGGTCCCGAGGGCCCCGACAACGGCGAGCCCAGTTTCGATCACCTGGGCCTGGCGCGCTCGGGCATCATGTTCGCGGCCGGCGAGCCCGACATGCCGCCGCTGGCAATCGCCGGTGCCATCGCCGACCAGATGGGCGGCATCCTGTTGGCCTACGGGGTGCTGGCGGCGCTGCTCGCCCGGGAGAGGACCGGCCGGGGACAGGCCGTCGACACCTCCCACCTGGGCAGCATGGCCATGCTCCAGGGGCTCTCGCTCTCCATGCGGCTGATGATGGGCGGCGCCATGCCGCGGATCGATCGGAAACGCGCCAGCAACCCGCTCTGGAACCATTACCGCTGCCAGGACGATCGCTGGATCGCGCTGGCCATGCTCCAGCCCGATCGCTACTGGGCCGACCTGGCCCGCGCGCTGGGCCGCGACGACCTGGCCGAAGACGAGCGCTTCCAGACCCTGATCGGTCTCACCCAGAACGGCGCGGAGGTCGTCGCCGCCTTCGACGAGATCTTCGCGACCCGCCCGCGGGCGGAGTGGGTCGCGCACCTGAAGCAGAGCCCCGGCGACTTCATCCTCACCATCGTCAACGCGGTGAACGACCTGCCCGACGATCCCCAGATGCTCGCCAACGACTACATCGTCGACTTCGACCACCCCCAGCACGGCCCCACCCAGATGGTCGGCATCCCGGTTCGCCTGAGCGATACCCCCGGATCGATTCGCACCCCGCCACCCGAGCTGGGCCAGCACACCGAGGAGGTGCTCCTCGACATCCTCGGCTGGAGCTGGGATCGGATTTCCGAACTGCGAGACAAGCAAGCCATCTCGGCGGACATCCGGGCTCGCGACGCGACCCAAGAGAGCCCCCTCGTGAGGTACGCCGCGGTTTCCTCGGGCGTCCGGGCGACCCCTCTCGGCCGCAGGCGGTGTGCCGCTTTCGCCGCGCAGAACCACGCGCTCCGATCGGAGCGCCGGGTACTTCGGCGCTTCTGACTCGTAGGATCACCGTCGCCTCCGGCCGGAAGGGGTCCACCAGCCGCTACCGAGGTCTCTGCGTACCCGCCGGGTGGCCTCGGCCGACCCTGGGGTCCCGCTCTCGGGTTCGCCGACTCCACGACGGGGATCGACGTCCTTGGGTGCCGCGGCTAGCGGTCGCCGAGCTGGATGCTGCTCCGACCAGCGACGTTGCAGCCGTCGAAGAGGGACTCCGGAGGACGACGGGAGAGCAGGAAGTTCCGAGCCTCTTCTGATTCGTCCGGCACGATCCGGTCGACCGGCTCCGCCCCCCCGTCGCGCAGGTGATAGAAGTAGTACCCGGCCTCCCGCATGATCTGATCGATGGCGCGGTACGGCCCATCGCGGTTGCACTCGATCACGAAATCCGGTGCCCAACGCTCGATGGTCTGGCGCATGCCGCGGAGAGCGCGATCCTCGAAGCCCTCGACGTCGATCTTCACG
>JBHHVG010000351.1:0-4090 GCA_046754165.1 Myxococcota bacterium | reverse complement strand
ACTTCGGTCCGATCCACCGGGACCAGCCCGTGCCGAGCGAGAGCGTCGTGCTCGACCACTTCTACACGCCAGCGACCCTCGAGAAGGCCTTCGGCGTCGACGTGGCGACGCTGCGCGCCTACAACCCGGCCCTGCGACCTGCCGTGTGGAACAACACGAAATACATCCCGAGGGGCTTCGAGCTGCGGCTGCCGCCGGATACCCTCTCGCTCTCCGCGGCGGAGGTGTTCGCCGCTATTCCGCCCGGCGAGCGCAAGGCCGAACAGCACCGCGACCGCTTCCACAAGGTGCGTCGCGGCGACACCCTGTCGACGATCGCCCGCCGCTACCGCGTGCGCGAGCGAGAGCTGGTCACCGCCAACAACCTGCGGAGCCGACACCGGATCCGCGCGGGCCAGGTGCTCGTGCTGCCCGATCACGCTGCGGGCGGATCCCGGACGGTCGCCCGCAGCGCGCGCCCGGCGGATGGGATCTACCGCGTCCGGCGGGGCGACAGCCTGTCGATCATCGCCCGGCGCTTCGGCGTCAGTGAGTCGTCGCTCGTGGCGGAGAACTCCCTGCGCAACCGCCACCGGATCGCCGTGGGCCAGCGCCTGCGCATCCCCGGCGCGAAACCGGTCGTCGTCGCCGCAGTCGCACCGTCATCGCAGGCCCAGAAGCCCGCGGTGCCCGCGCCCCGACGAATCGCCGAGACACCCCCTCCCGCACCCGACCCGGCGCCCGCCGCGACCCCGGTGAGCCCGCCATCCAGCGCGGCCATCGGCGTCACCGCGTCGCGGCCCGCCGCTGCGGCCGCGCCGGGAACCGCGCTGACAGCGGCTGCGGCAGCCAGCGTCGCCACTCCGCGGGCGGCGAAGCTGCCGGCCAACGTGCCGATTCCCGACCCGTCGGACTACGCGGTCGGCGGGGGCAACCGCATCACCGTGCAGGCCACCGAGACCCTGGGGCACTACGCCGAGTGGCTCGAGATCGCGACGAGCCGACTGCGGCGGCTCAACGGCATGCGCTACAACACGCCCGTGGTGATCGGCCGCAAGATCAAGCTCGACTTCAGCCGGGTCACGCCGGAGACGTTCGAGATCCGCCGCCTCGAACACCACCACACCCTGCAGGAAGAGTACTTCTCCGCCTTCGAGGTCACGGGGACCCGCGGCCACGTGCTGCGCCCCGGCGACAGCCTCTGGTATCTCGCCCTGCAGAAGTACCAGGTTCCGATCTGGCTGATTCGCCAGTTCAATCCCGACGTCGACCTGGGCTCGCTGCGCGCCGGTACGCGCCTGGTGATTCCCGAGGTATCCAACCGCACGAGCTGACGGGCGGTCGCTTCAGACCTGGAAGATCGTCTCGTCGGGCAGACGGATGGCGGTGAGCTGCCCACCGTACACGGCCCCGGTGTCGATCCCGATGCTGAACGGCTCGTTCCAGCGCACCGAGAAGTCCATTGCCGGCGTGTGACCGTACACGATCGTGACGCCGAGCTTGTGCGGCAGATCGACGCTGGTGCGGTCCCACAGCAGGTCTTCGCAGCGCGCGCGGCGGATGGCGTAGTCGACGTCCACCTCGTCGAGGAAGTCGCGGCCCAGGCCGGCGTGCACGAACAGATAGTCGCCATCGCGGTGGTAGAGCTTCAGGTTCTTGAAGAACCGTTCGTGCTCCTCCGGCAGCGTGAAGGCCTTGACGTCCGGATCCTCCGCGTCGAAGAAGCCGTAGCTCGCCAGGGTGCGGTCGCCGCCGTTCATCAGGAAGGCGTCCCCCCCGAAGTACGCCTTGCCAGGCCAGCCCAGAAAGCTGAGGAACATCGACTCGTGGTTGCCCAACAGAAACTCGCAGGGCCAGTCCTTCTGGAGCTGGAGCAGGACCTCGACGACCCCGCGCGAGTCCGGGCCGCGGTCCACGTAGTCCCCCACGAAGACCAGACGGTCGCCGTCGCGGAGCTCGAGCGTCGCGAGCAGCGCCTCGAGCAGCTCCCGCTCCCCGTGGATGTCGCCGACCGCATACAGCATACGCGCAGGCCCCTCCCCGAACCTTCTTTCGGCGCCGACGCTCCAGCGCTTGATTCCGCTGTCACGCGACCCCGATCGGACTCAGACCGCCCTCGCTTCTCCGCTCCTCCGCAGCGCGAGCTGGCCGCACGCCGCGCCGATGTCGCCGCCGCGTGGCCGCCGCAGCGTCACGCGCAGTCCGGATCCGGCCGCGATCCGCCGGAAGCGGTCGATCGACTCCTCGCCAGGAGGGCGAAAAGGGGAGCTGGGGTGGGGATTCATGGGGATCAGGTTCAGCTTGGCGGGAATCCCCTCGAGCAGGGGAGCGAGGCGCCGCGCGTCCTGCGGTGAATCGTTGACGCCGTCGATCAGGGTGTATTCGAAGAACACCGGGCGTCGGCGCGTGATGGCGTCGAGCGAGCGCAGGCGCCCGAGCAGTGCCGCCAGCGGAAAACGCCGGTTGAGCGGCACCAGCCGGTCGCGAACCGCGTCGGTGGTGGCGTGAAGGGAGATGGCCAGATTGACCGGGACCCGCGACAGCAGCGCTTCGAGCACGGGAACCACACCGACCGTCGAAACGGTCACGCGGCGCGGCGCCATCGCGAAGCCCACGGGATGCACGAGGATTCCCGCCGCCTCGACGACCGCCTCGAGATTGAGCAGCGGCTCCCCCATCCCCATGAACACGATGTTCGTGATCCGCCGCTCGTCGCCGGCCACTTCGGTCAGACGGCAGACCTGGTCGATGATCTCGGCGGTCGTCAGGTTGCGCGTGAAGCCCATCGATCCCGTCGCGCAGAAGCTGCAGGCCATGGCGCAGCCGACCTGGGTCGACACGCAGAGTGTCGTTCGCTCCTCTTCCGGGATGAGCACGGCCTCGACCAGAGCGCCGTCGAGCGCGCGCAATACCGCCTTGACCGTGCCGTCGCGTGAGCGGTCGAGGTCGGAGATCTCCAACGCCCGGGTGTCCCAGCTGTCCGCCAGAAGGGACCGCAGCTCCACGCCCAGGTCGGTCATGTCCCGCAGGTCGTCGACCCCGCGGCGGTAGAGCCAGCCGGCGATCTGATCGGCGCGGTAGGGCGGCAGTCCGTCCTGGGCCAGCCGCTGTCTCAGGGCGTCGATTCCGAAGTTCTTGAGGTTCGGACGGGCTTGCATCGGCCTGACGGACCTCCGGGATCGCCGCAACGCCACGGGACGCCCCAGACAGTATCAGCCGGCGCCGGCTGCGCCCGTGCTCGCTAGCGCCCGACCCAGGGCTCCTCGCCCTGCTTCCGGCGGTAGGCGAAGTAGTGACAGCTCCGGCCCTGCGCCCGCCATTCGAGCTCATACGCCGTGGGGATGCGGCCCGTGACGTCGCCGCGGAAGGCGTCCGGGGCGTTCCGGTTCTCGAGGAGCGGTTCGCCGGCGAGAACCTCCGCCATCTGCGCGGCGTAGCTCGGATCGTCCGTGGCCAGGTTCAGGCTTCCGCCGGGAACGAGCCGCAGCGCCAGGTCGTGGATGAAGGGGCGCTGGATCAGCCGCCGTCGGGCGTGGCGACCCTTGGGCCAGGGATCCGGGAAGTTGATCCAGGCGCAGGCGATCGACCCCAGAGGGAAGAACTCGGTGATGCCTTCCTCGGCGCGCGCCTCGACCAGGCGCACGTTGCCGATCCCGAGGCGCGCCAGCCGGCGGGCCATCTTCAGCGTCCGCTTGAACGACCGCTCGATGCCGACGTACGCCTGTGTCGGGTTGTCGTTGGCGAGATGGATCAGCAGCTCGCCCCGGCCGAAGCCGATGTCCACGATGAAGGGGGCCGGCTCGCTCACGTCCGGTGCGAAGATCTCGCGCCAGCCCTCGAGCCCCGGAGGCTCGCCGCTGGCGTCTCGGTAGACCCGGAAGTCGCAACCGGGAATGTCGTACTTGAGCGCCCGCGACACGGCGCGGTCAGCTCCCCGGAAGCCAGCGCACGACGTCGGCAAGCCCGGGCAGGCGCGGAACGCGCGGGTGCCGCTCCACCAGGAACGGAGCTCCGCGCTCCAGGCCGGCCCGGCGGCGCGCGGAGCGCAGCGCCTCGAGGGGTCCGCCGATGGCGTCGACGAGTCCCACCTCACGGGCCCGCGCGCCGCTCC
>JBHHVG010000350.1:0-4096 GCA_046754165.1 Myxococcota bacterium | reverse complement strand
CCGTCGCCCGCCATCGCGACGATGCGGCCCTCGGCCTGGAGTCTCCGCACGGCTTCGACCTTCTGGTCCGGCAGGACATCTGCCATCACCTCGTCGAGGCCGAGCTGCTTCGCCACGGCCTCGGCCGTCCTCCGGTTGTCACCCGTGAGCATCACGACCCGGAGGCCCTCTTCCTGGAGCCTGGCGACAGCGGCGGGCGTCGTCTCCTTGATCGGATCCGCCACCCCGACGAGCCCTGCAAGCCGCCCGTCTACGCCGAGGAACATCACCGTTTGCGCCTCGACCCGCATCGCATCCGCCGTCTCGGCGAGCGCGTCGACCGGGGCGCCGAGCTCCTTCATCAGCTTTCGATTGCCGATCCCGACGCGGCGGCCGCCAACCTGGCCCACGACCCCCAGCCCGGTCTTCGAGTCGAAATCCGCCACGTCCGAGGGCGCCAGATCGAGGTCGCCAGCGGCGTGGGCGATCGCCTGGGCGAGCGGATGCTCGCTGGCGCGTTCGAGCGAAGCCGCGAGGCGCAGGATCTCGTTCTCCTCGAATCCTTCCGCGGGAACGATTCTCACGAGCCGCGGCTTCCCTTCCGTGAGGGTTCCCGTCTTGTCGACGACGATGGTGTCGACGTCTCGGAGCAGCTCGATCGCCAGGGCGTTTCGGAACAGTACACCGACGGTGGCCGCCCTCCCCGTCGCCACCATGATGGACATCGGCGTCGCGAGGCCCAGGGCGCATGGACACGCGATGATCAGTACTGCCACCGCGTTGATGAGCGCGTACGCCATGCGTGGGTCGGGCCCGTAGACCGCCCACACGACGAAAGTCAAGGCCGAGCTGCCGATCACCGCCGGAACGAAGTAGCCGGCGACGACATCGGCCACATGCTGGATCGGCGCGCGACTGCGCTGGGCTTCCGCCACCATCTGGACGATCTGCGCGAGGAGCGTATCGGAGCCGACGCGCTCCGCGCGGATGAACATCGATCCCGTGCCGTTGACGGTCGCGCCGGTCACCCGTTCTCCCTCTTCCTTCGCGACCGGAATCGACTCTCCGGTGATCATCGACTCGTCGACGGCACTTCGTCCCTCGAGCACGATTCCATCGACCGGGATCTTTTCGCCCGGCCGCACGCGAAGTCGGTCGCCGACGCGAACGGAGTCGAGCGGGACGTCTTCTTCCTTTCCGTCGTCGTTCACGCGGCGTGCCGTCTTGGGCGCCAATCCGAGGAGCGCCCGGATGGCGGCCCCGGTCTGGCTTCGTGCGCGAAGCTCGAGAACCTGGCCGAGGAGGACCAGGGTGATGATCACGGCTGCCGCTTCGAAGTAGACGGCCACGGCGCCGTCGTCTCCGCGAAACGACTCCGGGAAGATCCCCGGCGTCGCGGCTGCCAACACGCTGTACACCCACGCTGCACCGCTTCCGATCGCGATCAGCGTGAACCTGTTCAGATGCCGCGTTCGCAGCGACGCCCAGCCGCGCACGAAGAAGGGCCAACCGCCCCAGAGGACGACCGGAGTCCCCAACACGAGCTGCAGCCAGGCCAGCGTCTTCGGTGCGAGAGCGCCAGTGAGCGGACTGCCGGGCATCATTTCGGCCATCGCGATCCCAAAGACGGGCAGCGTGAGCACGAGACTGAGCGAGAACCGGCGCTTCATGTCTGCGAGCTCGGGGTTCTCCTCCTCGACCGCCGCCGGCTCCATCGGCTCGAGCGCCATGCCACAGATCGGGCACGAACCGGGCTCGTCTCGCACGATCTCCGGATCCATCGGGCACGTGTAGCGGCTCGCGGTCGCAGCCGGCGCCTGTGCTGCTCGATCGAGGAAGCTCGCGGGGTCGTCCTGGAACCGCTTCGAGCACTTCTCGCAACAGAAGAAGAAGGTGATTCCCTCGTGGGCCTGCCGATGAGGTCCGCCGGGATCGACGAGCATTCCACAGACCGGATCGCGGGCTCTTTCGGATTGCGCCTCCACGTCAGCGTTTCCCGATGTTGGAGAACTTCGAGAAGACTTCCATCAGCTCGCCGATCTTCTCCTCGCGGTCCTTGGGTCGACCGGACGCGATGGCGTCGGAGACACAGGTTTCGATGTGGGAGCGGAGGAGCAGCTTCCCGATGCCGTCCAGCGCGGCCCGCACGGCCGCCACCTGGAGCAGGACATCCACGCAGTACCGGTCTGCATCGATCATCCGCTCGATTCCGGCCACCTGGCCGGCGATCCGTCGAATCCGCTTCTCGGCTTGCTCTCGGGTGTCAGGCGTCATGGACGTAAACTAATACCTGGTACGGGTATGTGCAAGAGGCGGATCCCGGGCCTCCGGGAGGCAGGATTCGAACCTCTTCCACCGGCGCGACCCAGGCGTTCCGCGGCAGACCGAACGCGTTGGGGGGGGTCAGCGAGGGGAGAGCGGGAGGGCGTCGACCCGGCAGGGCGTACCGTTGTAGACGGGCATCCCCGAGAATCGATCCCGAACCCGGTCGTCGTGGAGGTGATTCACGTTCACCCCCGGATAGCGGCGAGTCGCCAGCGTGCCCGTCTCGTAGACGTGTCCCCAGAACTGATGGATCGCGACGACACCTCGACGGACATCCGGCGAGAGGCGCGCCTCGATCTCGATCTGGCTGGTCTCGGAGCGCACCCGGATGCGCTGGCCCTCCGCGACTCCGAGCGCGGCCGCATCCTCCGGATTCAGCGTCGCCCAGTTCCCCTTGAGCTTCTCCGCGAGCGGCTCGATGTGGTGGGTCCAGCTGTTGTAGCTCGCGAGGCGGCGAGCCCCAGTGATCAGAACGTACGGGAAATCGGATTTCGGCAGCGGTGGCGCCTCGAACGCCGCCCGAAGCGCCGCGACGAACTCAGAAGGTGCCAGGTGGAGCTTGCGATCACGTGTGCGAATGCCGCGCTCGAAGAAGGACCCGAAGACGAACTCGCCCAGGTCCATGCCCGCGTCCCGCCCCCGAAGAGTTCCAAGCCTCACCTTGCCCATGAGCAGGTAGCGATAGAGCATCGTTTCTCCGAACTCGAATCCGAAGGCCTCGACCCCCCGGGCCAGCCTGTCGAGCCAGGGATCGTTCAAGAACGGCACACCCGCCGCGCGAGAGAGTTCCTTCACGATCTGCCACTCGCTGCGGGTCTCGCCTCGCGGCTCGATCAGCTTGGGCTTCCACTCGGCATAGGGCCGCGGCTCGAAGTTCGACGTCAGAAAGTGGAGTCCTCCCTTCTCGTAGAGGGTCGCCGCCGGTAGACCGTAATCGGCGAAAGCGCACGTATCCGAGGGAAATATGTCGATGCAGACGAGCAGATCGAGACGTCGCAGCGCAGCTTCGATCTTGCTGGTGTCTGGGAAGGTGATGACAGGATTGCCCGCGATGACGACCAGCGCACGGATGCGCTCCGGATCGTCGGAGAGTACGTCGTCCGCGAATACCGAGGCGGGCGGCCCACCGAATATCTGGGGATAGTCTCCGACGCGTGACGGCGCGGGGTTGCGACGTCGGCTGAACCGGTCGATCAGCGAGGGAACATCGAAGGCCCCCGGGTTGAAATAGACGCCTCCCGGACGATCGATGTTGCCGGTGATGGCGTTCAGCGTCATGACCGACCATTCGGTGAGCGTGGTGTTGAAGCTCGTCTGCACGCCAACGCGCGTGGTGGCGAAGGCGCCATCGGCGCTGGCGAATGCGTCGGCCGTGCGGTTGATGACCTCTGTCGAGATTCCGGTTAGCTCGGCGACCCATGCGGGATCGACTGCCGCAGTCATTTCCTTCCACGCGTCGACGCCGGTCGCGTATCGATCCACGGTAGCCCGGTCGTGGAGACCGCGGTCGAGGATCCGCCGGATCATCGCCACCAGGAGGAAGAGATCGGTCCCGGGGCGAATCGCGAGGTGCTCGTCGGCGATGCGAACCGTCTCCGTACGCCGCGGATCCACGACCACCACCCGGCCTCCCCGCTTGCGGATCCCTCGCAGGGCTGTGCCGATATGCGGCCGGCGTTGCAGCAGGGTCATCCCCTGGGTGATCGGGGTTGGGCCGGATTCCGGTCAGACGCCCGCCTTCGACGTCGATCTCGACGCCGCAGAAGGGCTCGCAGGCTCCGATCTTGCAAGT
>JBHHVG010000349.1:0-4100 GCA_046754165.1 Myxococcota bacterium | reverse complement strand
CAGAACCCCACACAGGGAAACCCGCACGGAAATCGGAGACGTCACGGCGCACCATGGAAGCATCCTACGGGCCCGTCCGCCTCCCGTGCAATCCGGCTCGGCAGGCCCGGCTGCCGCGGTTGACGGCCGATTTCGAGGCTCTACCCTTTCTGCTCGGGTTCGACCTTCACTGGGCGATTTCCGGCACTTGCAGCCCCTCGGACCAACCGTCTCTGGGACCCGCGCCCGAACTGCTAAGTGCCACTGCGACGAGAGAGAATCATGGCGAAGACTCCCGAGAGGCCGGGGGATTCCACCCGCTCCGTCCACGGCGGCGAGCGCGACCACCCGGTCAGCGACGCCATCACGACGCCGATCTTCCAGACCTCGACGTTCTGGTTCAAGGACTCGGCAGAGCTGTGCGCCTTCCAGGAGGGACGCCTGAACCGGCAGGAGTACGGCCGCTACGGCAACCCGACCTGGGCCGCGGTCGAGCGCAAGCTGTGCGAACTCGAAGGCGGCGAGTCGGCGGTGCTGTTCTCCTCCGGGATGTGCGCCGCCACCACGCTCTTCCTGGCGCTGTTGCCGCAGGGCACGCACCTCATCGTCACGAGCGACTGCTACCGGCGCACGCGGCAGTTCATCAGCGACTTCCTGTCGAAGCTCGACATCCAGACCACGGTGATCGAGCCGGCAGACACCGCCGCCCTCGCTGCGGCGATTCGCGACGACACCGCGCTGTTCTTCACCGAGTCTCCGACGAATCCGTATCTTCGCGTGATCGACGTCGCCCAGTCCGTGCGGGTCGCACACGAAAGGGGTGTCAAGGTCGTGATCGACTCGACCTTCGCGAGCCCCGTCAACCACCGCGCGCTCGCCGACGGCGCCGATTACGTGATCCACAGCGCTACCAAGTTCCTCTCCGGACACAACGACCTGCTCGCCGGCTGCGTGATCGGCTCGGAAGAGAACGTGAAACCCGTGCGCGAGGCCGTGGGTGTGCTCGGCGGAATTCTCGACCCGCACTCGGCCTACCTGTGGCTGCGCGGGCTCAAGACCCTCTCCCTGCGCGTCGAGCGCCACAACTCCAACGCGCTCGCTGTCGCCGTGTGGCTCGAGGCGCAGGACGCCGTCCGGCGCGTGTGGTATCCGGGGCTGCCGAGCCATCCCGACCACGAGGTCGCGGTGCGCACCATGTCGGGCTTCGGCGGCGTCGTGACATTCGAGCTCGAAACGGATCTCGAGGGCGCGATGCGTTTCATCGACGCCTGCCAGATCCCCTACCTGGCCCCGAGCCTCGGGGGCGTCGAGTCGCTGATCGAAATGCCGGTGACGATGTCGTTCTGGGACGTGCCCCGCGAAGAACGCCTGAAGATGGGCATCACCGACTCGCTGATCCGCTTCTCCTGCGGAATCGAGGATCCCGAAGACCTGATCGCGGACCTGGCCCAGGCGCTGCGCGCGATCTGAGCCCGGATTCTCCGGCTAGAACAGCCGGCTGCCGCCGATCCGTGACTCCATGTCGAGCAGCTTCGCCTTGAGGGCGAGTCCGCCGCCGTAGCCACCGAGCTTGCCGTCGGAATTGATGACGCGGTGGCATGGCACGATCAGGGAGACCGGGTTCGAGCCATTCGCGCTGCCGACCGCGCGCACCGCCTTGGGCCGTCCGACCGCCTTCGCGATGTCGCGGTAGCTGCGCCGTTCTCCGAACGGGATCTTCTGGAGCGCCCGCCAGACCTGACGCTGGAACTCGGTACCGCGCAGGTCGAGCGACAGGTCGAACTCGCTGCGCTCGCCTTCGAGATACTCGAGGATCTGGTCGATGACGGTGCGGTTGCGGTCGCGCGATTCGACGCAGCGCGCGTCGGAAAAGTTGTGGTGGAGCCAACCGCGCAGCCCGCAGCCAGCGGCCTTCGGCAGCTCGACGTACGCGAGCCCCTGTTCGCTCGAAGCGACGCGCATGCGTCCGATGGGTGCATCCACGCTCGTGATGTGAATCGTGTCCATCGCGCGCAAAACATACCACGCCAGCGGCTGGATATTGGCCGAAAACGGACGCGGCAGTGGCGTGCCGGACGCGCTGCGGGTCAGCCGCTGAGCTCGAGGCGCTTCATCATCTTCTGAAGGGACTGGCGCGGAATGCCGAGCTTCTCCGCGGCGCGTGTCTTGCTGCCCGTCGCCGCGATCGCGGCCAGAATCATCCGGCGTTTGAGTGTGTCGACCGCGTCCGCCAGGGGAAGACCGCCCAACAGCTCCTCCGAGGGTGCGTCGAGCTGGGGCGTGGCGCCGCGCACCGGTTCGGACAGCATGTCCACCGTCACCACGTCCGCGTCGCCGGCCAGGGCGACGACGCGCTCGATCTCGTTCTCGAGCTCGCGGACGTTGCCGGTCCATTCGAAGGCGACGAAACGGTCGATGGCGGCGTTCGTAAAGCCCTTCAGCTTGCGCCCCATCGATCGATTCGCCTCGTCGAGGAAGTGGTGGGCGAGCAGCGGGATGTCGGTCTTCCGGTCCCGCAGCGGAGGCAGGCGGATCTCGACCACGAACAGGCGGTAGTAGAGATCCTCGCGAAAGCGCCCGTTCTCGACGTCCCGCTTCAGGTCGCGGTTGGTCGCGGCGATCACCCGGACGTCCACGGTGCGGGTGTCCGACGACCCGAGGGGGCGGATCTCTCCGTCCTGGAGCACGCGCAGCAGCCGCACCTGCATGCCCGGGTGCATCTCGCCGACCTCGTCGAGGAACACCGTGCCGCGGTGCGCGACCTCGAAGAGCCCCTTCTTGTCCGCGTGGGCGCCGGTGAACGCCCCGCGAACGTGCCCGAAGAGCTCGCTCTCGAGCAGGGTATCGGGCAGCGCAGCGCAGTTCTGGGTGACGAAGCGCGCGTCCTTGCGGGCGCCGCTGTAGTGGATCGCCCGGGCGACGAGGTCCTTGCCCGTGCCGGTCTCTCCGGAGATCAGCACCGTGGCGTCGGTCTGCGCCACCTTCTCCATGATGTCGAAGACGCCGTCCATGGCCGGGCTCGACGCGATGATCTGGTCGAAGCTGTAGCGGCGCTCCACCTCGCGGCGCAGGTAGAGGTTCTCGGCGCGCAGGCGCTCGTTGGCCTCGGCGAGGGCCGACGCGAGCTCGTCGTTCTCGGACGCCAGCTCGTGGGCCTCGAGCGCGCGCTTGACGTTGAGCCGGAGTTCGTCGGGCTCCCACGGCTTGGTGATGTAGCGGTAGATCCGCCCCTCGTTGATGGCCCGGGCCAGCGAGCCGATGTCCGCGTAGCCCGTCAGCATCATGCGGATCGCCCGCGGGTTGCGCTCGATCGCCTCCTCCAGGAACTCCACGCCGCTCATCGACGGCAGAACCTGGTCCGAGATGATCAGCGCCACATCTTCGCGGTCGAGAATCCGCAGCCCCTCTTCTCCGCTGGTGGCGGTGTGGACGCGGTAGTCCGCGCCCAGCGTCGCCTCCAGCGATTCGAGGATTGCCGGCTCGTCGTCGACGATGAGGATCCCGTACGAGTGGGCACCGGCTTCCGGACGCGCCCCCTCGATCGAGCCGGGGTCGTTCACGAGGGCCCCGCTTGCTTGCCGAACACGCGGGAATTGTAGCGCGGGTGCCGCTGGCGGTTGCGGGGCCGGCGGGACGAACGCCCGCCGGCCCCGCCGACGCCGTGGCTCTCAGCGACGGGCGCGCTTCTTCGCGGTCGTCCGGCGCGCGGCCTTCTTGCGGGCCGGCTTCTTGCGAGCGGTCTTCCGGCGCGTGGTCGCCTTTTTGCGCGCCGTCGTCTTGCGGCGTGCGGTCGTCCGGCGGCGTGCGGTGGTCCGGCGGCGCGAGGTGGTCTTGCGACGAGCCGTGGTCCTGCGCGCGCGAGACCTCTTCATCTTCACCTTGGCGACGTTGCCCTTCTTGTCGATGAAGTAGAGGAAGCCCTCTTCGCGCTCGAGGCCGAGCTTGACGACCTTCTCCCGCTTCTTGGGCGCCTTGCCGCCACCGCGCGCCATCTTGGCGCGGCTCACGTCCCCTCGCTTGTCCAGGAAATACAACCAGCCCTTCGCTCGCTTGATGCCGGTCTTCTCGACGACTGTGGCCATGGGCCATCTCCTTCGTACACGGGTTTCCGTCGCGCTGGG
>JBHHVG010000348.1:0-4100 GCA_046754165.1 Myxococcota bacterium | reverse complement strand
GGCTGCATCGAGATCCTCGGCTCCCTGGGCGTGAATCGGGAGCACCTGCTCGAGAAGTGGTTCCGCGACGTCCGCATCACCGACATCTACGAGGGTACCGGCGAGATCCAGCGCATGATCATCGCGCGGGCGCTGCTGGGCTACACGCGGAAAGAGCTCAACTAGCGCCGGGCCCGCCCCCATGGATGCATCCGGAGTCCGCGCCGACCGGCTCGCGTCCCTGGCGTCCGAGGTCCACGTCTGGACGGCCGAGCCGGCGCTGCTGCGAAACCCGCGGCTCGCGGATCGCTGCCTCGCCGTGCTCGCCGGCGATGAGCACACACGCCTGGCGCGGCTGCGCAGCGAGCCGGATCGCGGCGTCTTCCTCGTCTCGCACGCGCTGGTACGGCGCGTGCTGTCTGGCTACGCCGACATCGCCGCGGAAGACTGGAGCTTCCGACGCGGCGAGCACGGGCGCCCCGAGATCGCGGGCCCCTGCGAGCTTCCGCTTCGTTTCAATCTATCCCACACCAGCGGTCTCGCGGCCTGCGTGGTGACCGACGGCTGGCCCTGCGGCGTCGACGTGGAGTGCTTCGACCGGCGTCGCGATCCGCTGGCGGTCGTCCGTCGCGTGTCCACCGAGGCCGAGCTCGCCGTGCTCGCTGCGCTCCCCGAGGCCGCGCGGCGCGAGCGGTTTCTCGTCCTCTGGACGCTGAAGGAGGCCTACGCCAAGGCGCGCGGCGCCGGGCTGTCGCTGCCCCTGCGGCAGGTCGGCTTCGACGTTTCGGACGGTATCCGCCTGCGGGTCGAAGCACCGGGCGACGACGACGGCGCCCGCTGGCAGTTTGCGTCGGTGCGGCCGATGCCCCGGCACGCGCTCGCCGTGGCGGTCCGGAGAGGCGACGACCCCGAGCGCGCCATCGTGATCCGCGAGGCCGATCTCTAGCCGCCGCGCGGGTCGGGAGAGTTCGCGGCGCGTCTGATAGTCTACGCCCCCGTGCGAGCCATCGTCGTCGAGGAGCCCGGAGACGAAGACCAGCTGCGGATCGGCGAGACGCCGGCGCCGCCGCTGACACCCGGGGCGCTGCGCCTCCGGGTCGCGGCGACTGCGGTCAACCGGGCGGATCTGCTGCAGCGCCAGGGTCTCTATCCCCCGCCGCCGGGTGCCTCGGATGTGCTCGGTCTGGAATGCGCCGGAGTGGTCGTCGAGGTGGCCGAGGGGGTCGACGGCTGGAGCGTCGGCGACCGCGCCATGGCGCTGCTCGCCGGCGGTGGCTACGCCGAGGAGGTCGTGGTCCACGCCGGTTCCGCCATGCCGATTCCCGACGAGCTCGAGAGTGTCGAGGCCGCGGCGATTCCCGAGGTCTTCCTCACGGTCTTCCTGAACGTGTTCGAGCTCGGGCGCCTCGAGCCCGGCGGAGCGGCGCTGGTGCACGGCGGTGGTAGCGGCATCGGCACGGCCGCGATCCAGCTCGTGAAGGAGGCGGGCGCGTCGGTGCTCGTGACCGCAGGATCTGACGAGAAGTGCGCGCGTTGCCTCGAGCTGGGGGCGGACGTCGCCGTCAACTACCGCAGCGGCGACTTCGTGGCCGCGGCCGTGGCGGCGACCGAGGGCCGCGGGGTCGACGTCGTTCTCGACTCGATCGGCGCTTCCTATCTCGAGAAGAACCTGGCCGCGCTGGCGGTCGGGGGCCGGCTCGTTCTGATCGGGCTGATGGGCGGCGCCGTGGCCGAGCTCAACCTGGGCCAGCTGTTGATGCGCCGCCTCCAGGTGATGGGCTCCACCCTGCGGGCGCGATCGCCGGAGGAGAAGGCCGAGATCGTCTCCCGCTTCCTGGCGCGCTTCGGCCCGGCCCTCAGCCAGGGGCGCATCCGCCCGGTCGTCGATCGGGTCCTGCCGCTCGAGAGCGCTGCGGAGGCGCACCGCCTGATCAAGGCCAGCGAGCACTTCGGCAAGGTGGTGCTGCAGGTCTCCTGAGTCCGGGCCGCCGTTTCAGCGGCACCCCAGCCCTGCCGATATCTCCCAGCGGCAGTCTGACCCAAGACCGGCGTGGACAGGCTCCTGCTCTGAACTTGCACAGGAGGTGCCGTGGACGAGCTCGGATCGCTCTTCGACGAAATGGAAGGCGGCGACGAACATCGGGAGGCGGACGGGGGTGATCTGGAAGCCGTGGCGCAGGAGTTCATCCCGCTGAATCGGCGCCGCGCCAGCGGCTCGCCACCCCTGTCGGTTGCCGAGAACGAGCGCTGGGCAGAGCTGCGCGAGGTGCTCGATTACCGCTTCGGCTCGGCCCCTCCGCCCCGCAGCGGGAGTCGGCGCCGGGCGCTGCGGATTCCCACCGAGCTGAAGGTCCGCACCGCCCGTCTCGGCGACGCCCGGCTGCACAACTTCTCGGAGGACGGCGCCTTCATCGAGTGCGAGCGACCGCCGCTCCCGGAAACCGAGCTCGATCTCGAGCTCGAGCCGGGCGACGGCCAGGCGCCGCTGCGCCTCTGCGCGCTCGTGAAATGGCACCGCGAGCTCCCCAACATGGACGGTCCGGCGGGGGTCGGCGTCGAGTTCGTCGACCTCGAGGACGGTGATTTCGCGATCCTGGCCCGCCTGGCCGAGACCGCGCTCGTGGCTGCGCTCCGCTCCGAGAGCTGATTCCTCTGCCCGTGGCCCTCCGCCGACTCGCGTTCGCGGCGGTGGAGACGCGGCGGCGATCCGCTAGGATGCCGCCCCCGGATTCCCCCCAGCGAGAGCATTGGAACGAGGAGACACGCGCATCATGGCGGAGATCGAACGCACCCTGTCCATCGTGAAGCCCGACGCCGTGGCCGCCGGCGCCACCGGCGACATCCTGAGCCGCTTCGAGAAGGCCGGCCTGACGATCATTGCGATGAAGAAGATCCAGATGAGCGAGCAGCTCGCGCGGGGCTTCTACGCGGTGCACAAGCAGCGGCCCTTCTATTCCGACCTCGTGAAGTTCATGACCTCCGGGCCGGTCGTGGTGAGCGTCCTCGAGGGTCCGAACGCCATCGCGGCCCACCGGGATCTGCTGGGACCGACCAACTCGGAGGAGGCTCCGAAGGGGACCATCCGGGGCGACCACGGCACGGACATCGAGCGCAATGCCGCCCATGGCTCCGACGCCCCGGAGACCGCGAAGATCGAAATTTCGTATTTCTTCGACGCTTCGGAGGTTCTGGGTCCGGTCGAGGCGCTGTAGCGGGCGCAGGGGACGGGCTGCGGGCCGGTCCGGACGTCCCGGATTCGGGATTGCCGCGGTCGCAGGCGAGGAAGAGGGACCGAGCCCCGCTTCCTCGACTACGCGTAGGCGCGGGCCATCAGCAGGATCAGCCCCACGTAGGTCAGCGTCAGCCAGAAGCTTCGATTTCGAATGGCTCGGCTCACGAGCCGTCCCCCCTCATCGGTGGCGCTCTCGGATCGATCGCGCCTGCTATCTGTTCTTTCGAAAAAATGGCGCGACACTTGAGAGTTAGCACAGCATTGCGCCGGTTCCGTGAGCGCCGTCACGAAAATTCCCCCGATGCGAGGCGCATACCGTGAATCTTCTGGAAAAACTGGACGCCGACCTGAAGGACGCCATGAAGCGGGGCGACGCGCTCCGGCGCGAGACGATCCGCGCCATTCGCGGCGCGGTCAAGAACCGCGAGATCCAGGCCGGCGAGGCCCTCGACGACAACGGCCTCCTGCGCGTGATTCGCGGCCTGGTGAAGCAGCGCGCCGAGTCGATCGCACAATTCGAGTCAGGCGGCCGCAGCGATCTCGCCCGCAAGGAGCGCGCCGAGCAGGAGATCCTCGAGGCCTATCTGCCGGCCGGGCCGGACGCCGCGGCGGTCGAGGCGGCCGTACGGGACGTCATCACCCTGGTTGGCGCCTCTGGGCCCCGAGACCTGGGGAAGGTGATGAAGCCGGCCCTCGACCGTCTGGGGCCCGCGGCGGACGGCAAGCAGGTGAGCGAGACGGTGAAGCGGTTGCTCGCCGAGGCCGACGCCTAGCCTGCATCATTCGCGAAGCCCTCTGCCGCGGTCACGGACGGCAGCGCATCTTCGCGGCCTGCTCGCTCCGGCCCTCTCTCCTCCACTCACCTGCGACGGGCATTGTTCGCGAACCT
>JBHHVG010000347.1:0-4121 GCA_046754165.1 Myxococcota bacterium | reverse complement strand
GGGCCGTGGCTCTCGCTTCGGGCGGTGTTGCTGACGCCGCGGAGGCTCCCGCCGACGCCGGCCCGGGTCGGCTTCGACCCGTGCCACGGCTGTCCGGCACCGTGCGCCAGCGCCTGCCACGGCCGGGCCCTCGCCGGGGACCGCTTCGACGTCGCGGCCTGTGCTGCGACCCGGGCCCGCGAGCCGCGCTGTCGCCAGCGCTGCGACGCCCGCCGGGCCTGCTTGGTGGGCACGGAGCACCGGTACGAGGCGGCCGCCGAGGCCCATCACATGGGCTCCCTCGACAGCCCTTGACAAATCCCCGTTTTCGCTCAAATTTCCGCCTCTTCGCGCCGAAGGCGAAAGTCCGAGGGGGCGGCACGGCAGCGGCCGGACCCGGATTGCGGCGAACGGATCGGCCTCCGCGACATCGCACCACCCGTCCGGCGAGATGGCACGCCCGATATCGGGGGCCATCCAGCCGGCGTGGGGCGTTTCGGAACGACAGGCCAAGAGCGAACGACGCACCCGCCCAGTCCAGTAGACGGCTTGGCGAACGCGAACACCCAAGAGCGGCCATGCGCCGAGGCGAGCACGATGAAGGACCTCTCGAAGACACGGAACATCGGCATCAGCGCCCACATCGACTCGGGCAAGACGACGCTCACCGAGCGCATCTTGTTCTACACGGGCCGCATCCACGCCATTCACGAGGTGAAGGGCAAGGACGAGGTGGGCGCCACCATGGACTCCATGGAGCTCGAGCGCGAGCGTGGCATCACCATCGCCTCCGCCGCGACCTACTGTGAGTGGGACGACCACCACATCAACATCATCGACACGCCGGGCCACGTCGACTTCACGATCGAGGTCGAGCGCGCCCTGCGCGTGCTCGACGGCGCGGTGCTGATCCTGTGCGGTGTCGCCGGCGTGCAGTCCCAGTCCATGACCGTCGATCGCCAGATGAAGCGCTACGGAGTCCCGCGCATCGCCTTCATCAACAAGCTCGACCGGTCCGGTGCGAATCCCACGCGTGTGGCGGGCCAGCTTCGCGAGAAGCTCGGTCACAACGCGGTGATGATGCAGCTTCCGATCGGCCTGGAGGTCGACTTCGCCGGTGTGATCGACTTGATCACCATGAAGGCCATCCGCTTCGAGGGGGACAACGGCGAGAGCGTCGTCGAAGACACCATTCCCGAGAGCATGCAGGACGAGGCGGAGACAGCCCGCGAGGAGATGCTCGACATCGTCTCGATGTACTCCGACGAGCTGATGGAGGCGATCCTCGAGGAGAACGCCACCGAGGAACTCATCCACGAGGCCGTGCGCAACGGCGTGCTCGGCATGGGCCTCACGCCGGTCTTCCTGGGCTCGGCATACAAGAACAAGGGCGTCCAGAAGCTGCTCGACGCCGTGAACCGCTACCTGCCGGCGCCCACCGACATCGAGAACACAGGCGTCGATCTGTCGAATGACGAGGCGTCGATCGGCATCGATTCGGACCCGAACAAACCGCTGGTGGTGCTCGCCTTCAAGCTCGAGGACGGGCGCTACGGCCAGCTCACATACGTACGCGTCTACCAGGGCACCCTGGCCAAGGGCGGCACCATCGTGAACAGCCGCACCAAGAAGAAGCACAAGGTGGGGCGGCTCGTGCGCATGCACAGCGACGTCATGGAAGAGGCCGACGAGGTCTCGGCAGGCGACATCGTGGCGCTCTTCGGCATCGAGTGCGCTTCCGGCGACACCTTCACAGACGGCACCATCGACCTCGCCATGAGCTCGATGCACGTGCCCACCGCGGTGATCTCGCTGTCGATCAAGCCCGTCGACAAGAAGGCCGAGGACAACATGAGCAAGGCGCTCCGCCGCTTCTCCCGCGAGGACCCGACCTTCCGCACCTTCGTCGACCCGGAGAGCAACGAGACCGTGATCTCCGGCATGGGGGAGCTGCACCTCGAGGTCTACGTCGAGCGCATGAAGCGCGAGTACAGCTGCGAGGTCGAGACCGGCGCGCCCCAGGTCGCGTACCGCGAGACGATCTCGCGCCGCGCCGAGTTCGACTACGTCCACAAGAAGCAGACCGGCGGCTCGGGCCAGTTCGGTCGCGTGGGCGGCTTCCTCGAGCCGCGGGAAGACGACGTCGAGGATCTCGAATTCATCAGCAAGATCAAGGGTGGCGCCATCCCGACGGAGTACGTGCCGGCGGTCGAGAAGGGATTCCGAAGCTGCGTCGCCAAGGGCCGCCTGATCGGCTTCCCGGTGATCGGCGTCAGCGTCACCGTCGACGACGGCAAGTCCCACTCGGTGGACTCGTCGGAGATGGCCTTCCAGGCGGCCGCCCGCGGGGCCTTCCGAGAGGCCTACGCCAAGGCCAAGCCCATCATCCTCGAGCCGATCATGAAGGTCGAGATCGAGGGGCCCCAGGAGTTCCAGGGCGTGATCCTCAAGACGATCATGCAGCGACGTGGTACCGTGATCGGCACCACGGAAGAAGCGGGATTCTCCCGTGTCGAGACCGAGGTGCCGCTCTCGGAGATGTTCGGGTACGCCACGGACCTGCGCTCCGCCACCCAGGGAAAGGCGGAGTTCACCATGGAAGTCGCCCGCTACCTGCCGGCCCCGGCCGACGTCCAGACCGAGCTGAAGGAGAAGTACCGATCGAAGACGTCGGGTGAAGACGAATGACCACACAGCTTGCCCGCATCGCTCGCGGTCCCTCGTCGCGAGGGCACAATCTGTGTCCACAGCAGAGGGAATCATCGATCATGCGGGCTGGGGAGCCACACCGTTGTATCGAAAGTTCCTGAACGCTCGCAGCCCCCTCCGCCTGCTCGAGAAGGGGCTCCACGGCGGGCTCGGCCCCGGCAACATTGGCATCTTCCTGGCAGGCCACGGCGTCGGCAAGGGCGCCGTGCTCGTGGGCGTGGCCCTCGACGAGCTGCTCCGCTCCGGCAACGTGCTGCACGTCTCCCTCACCGAGACCGTCGCCCACGTCCGCGCGCATTACGACACGGTGTTCGAGGACCTGGCCGCCACCACCCATCTCGACGACCCGATCAGCGTCCACGCCGAGATCGACCGTCGCCGCAGCATCCGCGTTTACGCGCCCAACGTCTTCAGCGCCTCGAAGCTGCGCGAGGCCGTCAAGCTCGAGACCGAGGCGGGCAAGAAGCCCTCTCTCGTGATCATCGAGGGCGAGGACTTCGACTCCGCCGAGCGCGCGGACTTCGAGGACTTCAAGGCCCTGGCCGAGGAGCTCGCCGCCGAGATCTGGCTGTCGGCGCAGTGCAAGAACGAGCGCGGGGTGACGGTGCCGGAATCGATCGCGCGCCTCGACGACCTCGTCAGCGTGATCGTGGCGCTCGAGCCGTCGGAAGGCGCCGTCGAGCTGCGGGCCTTCAAGGACCACGAGAACCCGGACGTCTCGGATCTGCACGTCGCACTCGATCCGCGGACGCTGCTGCTCAAGCGCAGCTAGTGTCCTGAATCCGGATCTCGCCCGCACGCAACGGGATCGGTGGTACGCGGCCGGCTTCATCTGCCCGTCTCTTCCGCCGCGAAGCGTGCGTGCCGTTCGGCTGATGGACCCCTTCCGGACGCAGGCGGCGGTGATCCTTCGACCTGGGTGGTTGCGAGGCAGCGGGGGCCTGGGATCGGAGCGGTCGGTGGGAGGCCATCGAAGCGGCACAGAGCCTCCGTCCCGAAGGGGTCCACCAGCCGCTACCGAGGCCTCCGCGTACCTGGCGTGTGGCCTCGACCGACCTGGGTCCCCACTCCCCGTTTCGCGGACTCCGCAACGGGGAATCGGTCTTCGGGTCTCGCGGCTCCGAGCTTCTGCTCACGCCTTCCGCCGCTGCGGGTCGCGAGCGTCCGCTCTGACGATCGGCGCCCGGCCGCTGCGTCAATCTTGGGTCGAGCCCAGCGGGGCGATCTGGAATTCGGCGAGCTTGTCGCGGTACTCCCCGCGCAGGGAGTTGATCTCGGCACGCGTGAAGCCGAGCTCGTCCCCGATGGAGGCGATCTCCGCGCTCTCGTCGCCGGTGATGCTGCCGTCGGCCGCCGCCACTGCAAACAGGCACTGGAGCAGCTTGCCGCGCTGCTGGGCCGTCGAGATGTCGCGGAATTCCCGGGTGACCACG
>JBHHVG010000346.1:0-4129 GCA_046754165.1 Myxococcota bacterium | reverse complement strand
CCCGCGCGCCCGCAGTTCGGCCATGCGATCGGAGAGGCGTCCCATCAGTGCGAACCGCCCTCCTCAGGCCGCAGCAGGTCGCGCACCTGGGGCGCGTCCTTGTCACCGCGCCCGGAGAGGTTCACCAACACGCTGGCGTCCTTTGCCATCGCCGGAACCAGCTTGCGGACGTAGGCGATGGCGTGGGCGGACTCCAGTGCGGGGACAATCCCCTCGTTGCGGGAGAGGTAGACGAAGGCGTCGAGTGCTTCGTCATCAGTCACGGCGACGTATTCCGCCCGGCCCTCGTCGCGCAGGAACGCGTGCTCCGGACCGGCGCCCGGATAGTCGAGACCAGCGGAGATCGAGTGAGCCGGGAAGATCTGGCCGTCGTCGTCGCACAGCAGCAGGCTGCGCATGCCGTGCAGCACGCCCGGCACCCCCGCGCACAGCGCCGCGCCGTGGCGCCCCGAATCGAGCCCCTCGCCGGCGGCTTCGACGCCGATCATCCGCACCCCCGCGTCCGCCAGGAACGGGTGAAACAAGCCGATCGCGTTGGATCCGCCGCCGATGCACGCCACCAGCACGTCGGGCAGACGCCCGGTGAGCTCCTGGATCTGCGCCCGCGCCTCCAGCCCGATGATCCGCTGGAAATCCCGCACGATCAGCGGATACGGGTGAGGGCCCATGACGGAGCCGATGCAGTAGTAGGTGTCACGGACGTTCGTCACCCAGTCCCGCAGCGCCTCGTTGGTCGCGTCCTTCAGCGTCTGCGTTCCACCGAAGACCGTCTCGACGCTCGCGCCGAGCAGCTCCATGCGGAAGACATTGAGAGCCTGGCGCTCGACGTCTTCTGCTCCCATGTAGACGACGCACTCCAGGCCCATGAGCGCGCACGCCGTTGCCGTCGCTACGCCGTGCTGGCCGGCGCCGGTTTCGGCGATCACGCGCCCCTTCCCCATTGCGCGTGCCAGCAGGCACTGGCCGAGAACGTTGTTGATCTTGTGGGCACCTGTGTGCGCCAGGTCCTCGCGTTTGAGGTAGACCTGGGCTCCGCCCAGGTCGTCGCTCATGCGACGTGCGTGAGTGATCGGAGTCGGCCTTCCGGCGTAGCTCGACAGCAGATCGTCGAGCTCGCCGCGAAACTCCGGAGTCGCGCAGATGCGAGGGTACGCCGCTTCGAGCTCATCGAGCGCTGCGATCAGCGTCTCGGCGACGAAACGACCGCCGAAGGCGCCGAAGCGTCCGCGATCGTCGGGTTCGCTCTTCAATCGAATTTCTCCGCGCCGCGCACCGCCGCGACGAACTTCGCGATCTTCTCGGGATCCTTGCGCATCGCCTCGCCCTCGACCCCGGTCGCCACGTCGACGCCCCAGGGCAGGAGGTCTCCGAGGCTCGCGAGTGCTTCGGTCACGTTGTCCGGATCGAGCCCCCCGGCGAGAATCGCGTCGACACCGGTTTCGATGAGCTCGGTGGCGTCCGCCCAATTCCACGGCTTGCCGCTCCCCCCGCCCTCGGTCGGGTGGTCGAGCAGCAGGATCGTCCCCGGGTACTCCTCCGCCGAGGCGAGGTCGGCGCCCTGCACCGCCTTGATCACGGGCAGGTCGACCTCCTCGACCTCCTCCTCGGTCTCCGAGCCGTGAAACTGCACGCGCTCGAGGTCGACCCTGCGGAGGACCCGATCGATCTCTTCGGGTGCCGCGTCCTGGAAGACCGCCACCCGATCGACGCGCCCGGCGACGCGCTCGGAGATCGCCTCCGCCGTATCGAGGTCGATGCAGCGCGGAGAACCCGGCACGAAGTTCAGCCCGATCAGATCCACACCGGCGTCGACCGCCGCCTGGGCGTCGTCGGTATGGATGATTCCGCAGATCTTGATCCGAACTCTCCCGCTCACGCGTTCCTCCGTAGCTTGCGTAGGGCGTGCCCGACATCGGGCTCCCGCATCAGCGACTCGCCGACCAGGAATCCATGGGCGCCGCATGCTTCGAGTCGCCGGATGTCGTCGTGCGTGAAGATGCCACTTTCTGCCACGAGCACGACCCCCGACGGGACATCCGCCGCCAGGCGCTCCGTGGTGGCCAGGTCGACCTCGAAGGTCGCCAGATTCCGGTTGTTGATGCCGACCAGGTCGGCCCCGGCGGCGAGCGCCGTCTCGAGCTCGTCCTCGTCGTGGACCTCCACCAGGGCCTCGACACCCACATCTCCCGCGCGGCGGATCAGCCCGGCCAGTCGCTCCGTGCGGCCGTCGCCCGGGAAGGCGGCGACGATCAACAGGATGGCGTCCGCCCCGCTGGCCCGCGCCTCGTCGATCTGGTAGCCGTCGATCGTGAAGTCCTTGCGGAGGATCGGGACGTCGGCGATCACGCGTACTTTCTCCAGATGATCGAGCCCGCCACCGAAGTACTTCTCATCGGTGAGCACCGAGAGCGCGGCGGCGCCGGCACCCACGTAGTCCTTCGCGCACGCGACCGGGTCGAAATCCGCACGGATCTCGCCTCGGCTCGGCGAGCGCCGTTTGATCTCGGTGATCACGCGGGGCCGTTCGCCGGACGTGAGCACAGCGCGCAGGCTGCGCGGCGCATTCGTTCGACCGCGCGCGCGCGCTGCCATCTCTTCCGCGGAGATCACCGCCACGGCCGCGGCCAGCTCGGACCGCTTGTGTGCGAGAATCTCGTCGAGGATCGTCATGTCGAGGCACCGTGTCTCATTTCGCAGCCGCCCGTGTGGCCTCGCCGAGCGCCGCCAGGCGTTCGCGCGCAGCGCCGGAATCGATGCTTCGCCCCGCTAGCGCCAACCCCGAGCGCAGGTCCTCTGCCGCGCCGGCAACCCACAGCGCCGCCGCTGCGTTGAGCTGTACGATGTCGCGGCAGGGGCCCGCCTCGCCGCCGAGCACCCGCTCGATGATCGCCGCGTTCTCGACGGCGTCGCCGCCGCGAATGGCCTCGGCGGCCGGTGCCGCGATTCCGTGCTCCGTCGGGTCGATGACCAGCAGACGGACCTCGCCTTCGGCGAGCAGTGCCGCATGGGTCGTTCCGCGGGTGGTGACCTCGTCGAGCCCGTCGCTGCCGTGGACGACGAGGGCCCGCAGTGCACCGAGCTCGCCCAGCGCTCGGGCGATCGGCTCCAACAGCGCCGGCCCGTAGACGCCAACCAGTTGGAGCCGGACGCGCACCGGGTTGACCAGCGGACCCAGGCAGTTCATCACCGTCCGGAAACCGAGCTCCCTGCGCACCGGTGCCACGTTGGCCATGGCCGGATGGGCGATGCGGGCAAAGAAGGGGGCGATGCCGACATCGGCGAGGATCCGGGCCGATGCCTCCACGGAGAGGTCGACGCACACACCGAGCGCTTCGAGGACATCCACACTGCCCGTCCGGCTCGACGCAGCGCGGTTGCCGTGTTTCGCCACGGGCGTCCCGGCGCCCGCCACGACGAAGGCCGCCGCAGTCGAGATATTGAATGTCTCCGCTCCATCCCCACCCGTGCCACAGGTGTCGATGGCCCGCGGATCGACGCCGGGGACGGTGACGGCGGCGGCGCGCAGGGCCCGGGCCGCAGCGACGATCTCCCCGACGGTTTCTCCCTTCGCCCGCAGCGCCACCAACAGCGCCGCGATCAGGGCGTCCGAAGCCTTGCCTTCCATGATCTCGCCGAACGCCGCTTCGAGCAGCTCGCCCGGAACCTCTCGGCCGAGAACGGCCGTGTCGATCGCTTCGCGAAGACTCACGCTGCCCTCTTCCCGCGACAGCGGCCCAGGAAGTTTCCGAGCAGCTTCTTGCCCTCCGCCGTGAGAATGGATTCCGGGTGGAACTGCACACCCTCGATCGGCGCATCCCGATGGCGGACCCCCATGATCTCCCCGTCGGCGGTACGGGCGGAGATCTCGAGCACGTCCGGCATGGACGTCTCTTCGATCACCAGCGAGTGGTAGCGGGTGGCTTCGAAGGGCGATGCCACCCCGGCGAATACCCCGCGTCCGTCGTGCTCGATGTGCGACACCTTTCCGTGCATGATCGAGCGCGCCCGCACGATGCGCCCCCCGAGCGCGGCGCCGATCGCCTGATGCCCGAGGCAGACCCCGAGCAGCGGCCGGCGGTGCGCGATGCAGGCGTGCACCGTGGCGATCGAGATGCCCGCGCCCTCGGGC
>JBHHVG010000345.1:0-4130 GCA_046754165.1 Myxococcota bacterium | reverse complement strand
GTCCGGGATCGCGGCGGAGAACTACCCCTTCTGCACCATCGAGCCCAACTCGGGCGTGGTGGCGGTGCCCGACCCGCGGCTCGCGGCCCTGGACGACATCGTCCACTCGGCCCAGGTCGTGCCGGCGGTGGTCGAGTTCCTGGACATCGCCGGGCTCGTGGCGGGTGCGTCCGAGGGCGAGGGTCTCGGCAACAAGTTCCTGGCGCACATCCGCGAGACCGACGCCATCATCCACGTCTGCCGCTGCTTCGAGGACGAGAACGTCACGCACGTGGAGGGCTCCCTCGACGCCCTGCGCGATGTCGCGACCATCGACACCGAGCTGGGACTCGCCGACCTCGACACCCTCGAGCGCCGCACCGAACGCGCGCGCAAGGCGAGCAAGGCCGGCGGCGCGGACGCCGTCGCCGAGACCGCTTTCTTCGAGGCGCTGCTCGCCCATGTGTCCGACGGCCGGCCCGCCCGGACATTCGCCGTTGCCGACGCCCACCGCAACGCTTTCCGTGACTGCCATCTGATCACCGCGAAGCCCGTGCTCTTCGTGGCGAATGTCGATGACGCGTCGCTCGCGGGAGGCAACGCGTGGACCGAGGCGCTCGAGGCGCACGCCGCGTCGATCGGCGCGGGGGTGGTTCGGTTGTGTGGCAAGGTCGAGGCGGAGCTCGCAGAGCTCGACGAGGAGAGCGCCCGGGAGTTCCTGGCGGAATTCGGCCTCGACGCGCCGGGGTTGCACCGACTGATCCACGCCGCCTACCAGCTGCTCGGCCTGATCACATTCTTCACGGCGGGAGAGAAGGAGGTGAAGGCCTGGACCGTCGCGCGCGGCACCGCGGCGCCGCAAGCGGCTGGGGTGATCCATACGGACTTCGAGCGTGCCTTCATCCGAGCCGAGATCACCTACGTCGCGGGCGGCGGCGAGGCCGGCGCGCGCAGCAGTGGTGCGCTGCGCATCGAGGGCAAGGACTACATCCTGCGCGACGGCGACGTCGTGCACTTCCGGGTGGGTGTGTAGGAGCCGTCTCGATCGACTCGTTCGAGTTCACGACCTCGTGTGGGTCGGATAGGAGCGAACCGCCCCTGGTGCGCCGAATCCCCGGCCTCTACTCTTCGCGAATCGGGGCGCACGGGTTCGGGGGGACGCGGCAGCGTGCGAGGCGTGGTTCTGGCCGTGTTGGGGGTGTCGGCGCTGCTCGCCGTGGGACTCCTGCTTCGCGGCTCGGGTGAACCCGGGTCCGCTGAGCGGATCGCCCAGGGGTTGCCGCGAGGGCGGCCCGGAGCGACCCCGGAAGACCCGCCCGGAGCGCAGCCTCGAACGCTCGAGAGGCTCTGGATCGAACCGGATCGTATCGCGTTCCGTCCCGAACATGACCGAGTGAGCAACGCCGACACGGCCGCGATCGTGATCGAACCCGCGAGCAGCACCACGGAGTTCGATCTCGCCGACGCGCCGGGCGCGTCGGGTCGGGTCGACGACGCCATTCTCACGATCGATCTGCCCAGCGGCGGTTCTGCGCGGGCGACCCTCTCCGGGCTCGACCTGCGCCCGCGGCAGTCCGCGGTGATGCGGATCCAGATGCGGGTGAACGGGTACGGAAATCTCACGATCGGCGGTGTGACCTGGAAGGGGCGCGAGAAGATCGTTCCGATCCTGCCGACCGACGATTTCGTGACGCTGCGTCTGGAAACACTCTCGATGCAGGCATCGGACGAGGCCACCACGATCGAGCTGGTCGTTCACCCGCACGGTCTAGAGCCCTTTCGGCTCGAAGTCTCGGAGATCTCCTTCGAACGCGAGAACGCCGAGTTCAAGCGGTCGGGAAACGGGTTCTCCTTCATTCAGACAGACGTGCCTGCGGGGCGCGTCCTCGAGACCGCGAAGACCGGGATCAACGGCGTGTACTTCTACGGGCCCGGCTCGATCGTCTTCCGGGACATCGACGTCGAGGAGTCCTCTCACTTCTTCTCTCGACTGCTGGTCCTCGATGCCTCCGCGGGCTCCGTAAGGGGAACCCTGATCGCGCACGACGAGCGGCATCCTCTCTTCGAGCGCGCGTTCGAGAGAGGGACCCGCGAGCTGTTCCTCTCGGCTCCGCTCGATGGGGTGCCAACGGGTCGATACGATCTCGAGGTCGCGCTGTCGTCGGACGCACCGCTCCTCGTCGGGATGAACCCGATGATTCGGCACGGAAGAGACGACGCGGCGGCGCCTCGGCACGTCATCGTCTACGTCTCCGACGCCCTGCGCGCCGATCACCTGCCCGCGTACGGATACGAACGAATGACCGCACCCTACCTGACTCGACTCGCGCGGGAGTCGCTGGTCGTGGAGCATTGTTACACCGCGGCGACCTATACGAAGAGCTCCGTCCCCGGCGTCTTCACGGGCCTGTACGCCGCGAATCATCGGGTGTTCGACCTGGGACATTCTCTTCCGCACGACGTGGGTACGTTATTCGAGCAGTTCCAGCGATACGGTTACCTGACGGTCCTGGCGCACCAGGGACCCAATCCCGGGCCTCAGACCGGCCTTCATCGCGATGCGGATGTGTGGTTCTTGTCACCTCACGGCGGAGACAGGGACTCCCACGGCTTCGCCTATTTGAACGAGCGGGTGCTCGAGCTCTTCGAGCAGTACGAGGGAGTGCCATTGGCGGTGTATCTGCACAACAACGGACCGCACTCTCCGTGGGAACCCAGCCCGGCCCTGGATCTCTTCGATCGCTTCAACGATTCGAGCGCCTGGGGCCACCGCGAAAGTCAGGAGGGGCACCTCGGTTTCCAGCGCGCTCGCGAGCCGAACGACACGGCACGGGTGGAGGCACTGTACGACGCGGACGTCCTACAGGCGGATCTCCACTACGGGATGTTCGTCGAGCGGCTGGTGCAGATGGGTCTTCTGGAGAAGAGCATCCTCTTCTTCACTTCGGACCACGGCGACACGCTGCACGAGGACTATCCCGACGACGTCGTCCGGATGGGCCAGGTTCGCCTCGAGCACGGGACGGGTGTGCACGAGAGCCAAGCTCGGATTCCCATGATCATCACGGCACCGGGCCTGATCGGTGCGGGGCGCATGGGCGGCCTGATGGTGAATCTGGACATCTTCCCCTCCGCCTTCGGCCTGCTCGGATTCGCAGCGAGTTCCGAACCCGACGGGGAAGACCTCTCCGGGGTGATGCGCGGAGGCGCCTCGAGCGACGCGGAGCGCGTCGTCTTCGTGCGCGGGACGACGGGTCGAGACGCCCGGATCGCGGCGCTAGAGGGCCACCTCAAGTTGATCTTGAACGCGGCGACGCCCGCGGAGAGCCTGCTGGTCGACCTGCGAGAAGATCGCTACGAGCGGGAGGATGTGCGTTCCGAGCATCCCGACGCCTTCGATCGGTTGCTCGAACTGGCGCTGGCGTACCGCGAGCGCGAGATGGCGCCCACCGCGTCGACGGCCCCGACCCTGGATGCCGACAGCCTGGAGGCGCTCCGCGGTCTCGGGTATCTGCAGTAGCGCTGGCCCCTGGGGGTCGGCCGAAAAACGGATCAGCCGGCGAGATCGTTTCGGATGGGCTGACCCCGAGCGATGATCACGGAGAGCGTCCTTTCCGGATCCGCGAGGGCGGCGAGATCCTCCAGGGGGTCGACGCCCGTGACGACCAGGTCCGCGAAGGCACCTGGAGTGATCCGGCCGATCTCGCCTTCGAGGGCGCAGAGCTTCGGGTTGACGCAGTACATCGCGTCGAGCACATCGCGAGCCGGCTCGAGCTCGGAACGAATTGCAAACTCACGATTCTGCCAGGTCTGCGCTTCCCCCAGAAGATCCGTGCCGAAGCCGAGCTCGACCCCGGCGCCGCGCGCGAGCTCGACCCCGCGCTGCCCCGATTCGAACACGCCGCGGTTCTTCGACACGTTGCGTTCCGGCAGCCCGACCTTTGCACCGATATCGGCCATCGCTTGATAGGTCACGAGCGTCGGAACCATCGTCACGTCCAGCTCCGCCATGCGAGCCGCGGTCTCGGCGTCGACCAGATTCCCGTGCTCGATGCAGCGGACGCCATTCTCGATCGCCAGGGAGATCGCCTCGGGCTG
This sequence comes from Myxococcota bacterium, assembly GCA_046754165.1. GTDB lineage: Bacteria > Myxococcota_A > UBA9160 > UBA9160 > SMWR01 > JAFDEI01. Next base: position 53 of record JBHHVG010000345.1, on the reverse strand, counting down.
ATAGGCATGCGAGGTCACGTAGGTATTGCGATGGTCGGTTTCGACCGTCGCGG
>JBHHVG010000344.1:0-4131 GCA_046754165.1 Myxococcota bacterium | reverse complement strand
GCCCCGTCCGGCGAGCTCATCAATCTGAGCAATCTCGCGACGCCGCGCGTCGCGACGGGCCCCGTCCAGATCGACCACCTCGATCGCGCGCGCGTGGTCACGCTCCACGGCAACGTCGCGTTGGGAAAATCACTGGGTGAGGCGGCTGCCGAGGTGGCTGATTTCATCGCGGATCTCGACCTGCCGCAGGGCTACGAGATCCAAGCCGCCGGGCAGACGAAGAACATGAAAGAGACCCTGGATGCGGTGCTCTTCGCCCTCGGCCTCGCGCTGCTCGCGACGTACATGATCCTGGCGGCGCAGTTCAACAACTTCCTCCACCCGCTTACCATCATGCTCTGCGCACCGCTGTCGCTGGTCGGCGCCTTCGCGGCCCTGGCGATCGCGGGCAAGACACTCGAGATGATGACCCAGATCGGATTTCTGATGCTGATGGGGTTGGTGATGAAGAACGGGATCCTGCTCGTCGACTACATCAATCAGCTCCGCCGACGCGGGCTCGCGCTCGACCAGGCGGTTCTCGAGGCGGGCCCCACCCGGCTGCGCCCCGTGCTCATGACCACGTTCTCGACAGTGTTCGGCATGATCCCCCTGGCGACCACCGGCGGCGAGGGTGCCGAGTTCCGCGGCGCCATGGGGATCATCGTGATCGGCGGCCTGCTGACATCGATGTTCCTCACGCTGCTCGTGGTTCCGGTGGCCTACACGCTGATGGAGACCGGGCGGACGGCGGCGAGTGCGGGTTTCGAACGGCTGCGGGAGCGGTCCCTCGCGCTCGACATCGCCCATCGCGCCGATCTGGGCGGCGTCCCGCATCGCGCGTCGGTCGCCGTCGTCGATTGGCTGCGTCAGCGCGGCGAGCGGGCGTCCCGACCAGCGAGCCACCGGACGACGGCCGCCGGAGAGGGCCGGGGCTCGCAGCCGTCCCATCGGACGCGAGCCGCCGGCAAGGCCGCCCCACCCGCCGCGTGACGCGCCCGACCCCCGAGAACGGGTCGAGAGACCGCGTCGTCGGGGTAGCTGCTAGCATGCCCGGGCCCCCCGGAGTGTGGTGATGGACTGGTCGCGTTGGTTGACGGTTCCGGGAATTCAATTGGGCTCGCTGCTCTCCGAGGGCTGGGGAGCCTACCGCGGGGAGTCCCAGTGGCACGAGGTGCCGCAGGTGGAGCCTTCCCTGGGCATCGCGCTGGGCGCCATGCTCGACCGCTCCTTCGCCGCGGCGACCAACATCCTGACGGGCGTTCCGAGCCCGGAGGCGGTGCGGCAGTTCAACACCGGAGCGGCCGCGATGCGCGACTTCCTCGCCGAGCGGGGCTGCCTCGACGACCCGGCCCGCTACCACCGCGAGCCACCGCTCCTGGGGCCGTGGACGACGGCGGAGGATTCCACCTGGCTCGGGGCGAGGCGTCAGCGATTCCAGCGCGTCGCGTGGGCCAGCGGTTTCGAGCCACACCCGGGCGAGCCCGGGCGCGAGCGCTGGCTCGAGCGCGAGGCGAACCGGATGATGCACGCCTACGTGCTCGAGCACCGGGGCGATCCGCGTCCGTGGCTCGTGTGCGTGCACGGCTTTGGCATGGGCACGCCGCTCGTCAACTTCGGCGGCTTCTCGGCCAAGCGCTTGTACGAGGATCTGGGGCTCAACCTGATCTTCCCCTGCCTCCCGCTCCACGGGCCGCGCGGCGCGCGGCGCGGGAGCGGATCGGAGCTGCTGGCGCCCGACTACATCACCCTGCTTCACACCTTCGCCCAGTCCGTCTGGGACGTCCGGCGCGCGCTCGATTGGGTGCGCTCGCGCGAGCCGAAGGGAGTCGGCCTCTACGGCATCTCGCTGGGAGGCAACATCAGCGCGCTGGTCGCGTCGTTCGTGTCGCGGCTCGACTGCGTGATCGCCGCGATCCCGATGGTCGACCTCACCAGTGCGGCACGCGACAACGAGCCCTGGATCTTCCGCCGCTACGAGCGGGAGTTCGAAATGGACTGGGAGGTGATCCGCGCGATCAGCCACGTGGTCTCGCCGCTCTCCCTCGCGCCGCGCGTACCGCGCGAGCGGCTGTTCATCTGCGCGGGAACGGCCGATCGCGTGGTGCCGCCGAACCACGCCCGGGCGCTGTGGCGGCACTGGGACCGCCCCGAGATCCACTGGTTCTCGGGCAGCCACGTGCTGGGGATGCTCCACCCGAGCGTCCCCGACTTTCTCGAGCACGCCGTGCGCACCTCGGGGCTCGTCTGACGCGTGGCCCGTGGCCGCGCGGCTGCTGCCGATTCGAGAGGGCGCCGGCCGGACTACCAGCCTGGCGGGCTTTCCGGCAGCCAGGCGATCGCCAGCAGAGCGTCGCCGCGATCCCGGTCGACCGATGCAAACACCTCCCACTCCCAGGGTTCGACGTCGAAGTCGATGCGGGGGTAGCCAATCGGACGGCCTTCGCCGATGCAGACGAACGTCTCGGGATCGAAGTCGAAGACTTGGTAGGCATCGGCGATGGCCGTGCCGATCTCCCGCTGCCACGCTGTCGGGCGAACGCCGGGGCTGGGCACGGTCTTCGCCATCCGCGCGATGTTTCGAAGGGCCGCGGGGTGGGCCATGCGTCCGCAGAAGAGCCGGCGGGTCTGCTCGAAGGGCGGGTCCATGCCCATCGCGAGCCTCGACAGCTCACCGAAGAGGCCACGCCGCCGGAAGGCCGGAGCGACGCAACACAGCCCCGCCAGACTGACGAGCTGCTCCGGCAGGCGCGGGAGATCCATCCGGCGGGATTCCCCCATCGCGAAGCCGATCGCCTCGCCCTCGTGGTACGCGAAGGTGATCTGGCGGAACGTCGTGAGCGACTTTTCGAGGAAGACGGGGTTCGCGGCGCTGTAGTTGGCCCGGAACAGGCCGAGCGCGCGCTCGCGCTGGCGAGCGGTGGTCGAGGTCGATTCCAGGACCTCGAATTCGAATCGAGAGAAGTCGCGCGGCATCGGTGTTCCCGTGCTGGATCGAAGCCTGCCGGAGTCCGAGAGGGAGAGCGATCAGACCATGCTCAGGACCTGCTTCACCAATGCCTCGATTCCAGCGGCCACATCCTTGATGCCCGGGCCGAGCATATACGCCGGGCAGCTCGCGACCTTGGCCCTTGCATCGTAGACGCAGCTCTCCACCGGACAGGCCTTGTGGTGTGCGCCCATCTGCTCGAGTGCACCGGCGGTGTCGGGGTCGGAACCGATCGTCAGCTCGACGTCGGGAAAGAGCCGAGCTCCGATCGCCGGGGCGATGCAGATCAAGCCCACCGGCTTGCCCGCCTCGTGGGCGCTGCGCAGGAGCTTCTCGACGCCGGGGTCCACCGAGCAATTCGCTCCCTCTGTAGCGAACGAGCAGAGGTTCTTGGCCGCACCGAATCCGCCCGGAACGATGACCGCATCGAAGTCTTCGGGCCGGGCGCTCGCCACGTCTTCGATCTCTCCCCGAGCGATGCGCGCGGCCTCGGACAACACGTTTCGGCTCTCCCCGGCACGGGTTTCACCCGTGCGATGGTCCACCACATCGCGCTGTGGCTTGTCGGGTGCGAAGCACTGCACCTGCGCTCCGGCGCGATCCAGCGCGAGGAGGGTGATCACACTTTCGTGGATCTCGGCTCCATCCAGATAACCACAGCCCGATAACACCACTGCGACCCGTGCCATTTCCTTACCTCCCAGATCTGCAGAAGCCCAGGGGCTTCTGCGATTGATTCATCTGCCGTCTCGCCGCGTGCACCACGGGCGACCCTCACGCCGAGCGGCTGGCCTCGCCGCGCGTCTCCTCGTCGCCAGCGGCTAGCAGCAACTCGCCGAACGAGGCTTTCAACGCGAGCACGAAGCGGTCGAAATCGTTCACCAGGTCGAAGTCCGCGTTGAGGCCGAAGAAGAGCTGACGGTCATAGCTCATCACTGCGATGGCGAGGCCGTGATGCTCGCGCAGCGGCGCCTGACCGTAGGTCTCGAGCAGACGCGCACCCTTGAAATACAGGGGGATCTGCGCACCGGGCGCGTTGATGACCACCATGTTGACCGAGGTGCGGCTCGCCAGAGTACGGGCGCCGAGCGACAGCAGCCGCCCGCCGAACCAGGTGTCGCCCTCGAGCAGCGCGCTCGCGGGCAGGGCCCCCGTTCCCGCGG
>JBHHVG010000343.1:0-4131 GCA_046754165.1 Myxococcota bacterium | reverse complement strand
GTGAAGATCGGCGTGGGCCCGGGCTCGATCTGCACCACGCGCGTCGTCGCGGGGGTCGGCGTGCCGCAGTTCACGGCGGTGGTGGAGAGCGCCAAGGTGACGGCGCGCGCCGGTGTTCCACTCATCGCGGACGGCGGCATCAAGTTCTCCGGCGACGTCGTGAAGGCGCTGGCGGCCGGCGCCTCGACCGTGATGATCGGATCGCTCTTCGCGGGCACCGACGAGGCGCCCGGCGAGCTGGTGCTCTTCCAGGGGCGTTCCTACAAGATCTACCGGGGCATGGGCTCGCTCGGCGCGATGGCCGAGGGCAGCGCAGACCGCTACTTCCAGTCCGAGGTGGCCAGCGACAAGCTCGTGCCCGAGGGCATCGAGGGCCGCATTCCCTACCGCGGCAGCCTGACCAGCAACATCCACCAGTTGATCGGCGGCCTGCGCTCGGGCATGGGCTACACGGGCTCGGCGAACCTCACGGAGCTTCGTGATCGGGCGCGTTTCGTGCGGATCTCGACGGCAGGGCAGAGGGAGAGCCACGTCCACGACGTCATCATCACGAAGGAAGCCCCGAACTACCGGATCGACTAGGATTTCCGGTGCCCCCCGACGACGAACGACAGTCGACCTTCCGACTGAATGGCGTGTCCGCGCGTGTGGCTTGCGTGTGGGCTGTGAGGGAAGTTCAGGCGCATGTCCTCGCCCCCCACGCGTGACAGGATTCTCATCCTCGACTACGGCTCGCAGTACACGCAGCTCATCGCGCGCCGCGTTCGCGAACAGCACGTGTACTGCGAAATCCAACCCCCGACGTTCGGGCTCGAAGAGATTCGCGACTGGCAGCCCGCCGGCATCGTGCTCTCCGGAGGCCCGTCGAGCGTTCGCGCCGACGGCGCCCCCGATCTCGACACCGCCGTCCTCGACCTCGGCATCCCGGTACTCGGGATCTGCTACGGGCTCCAGCTGCTGGTGCATCGCCTCGGTGGCGTCGTCGAGGAGACCGACGAGCGCGAGTACGGGCACGCGCTGCTCAAGATCGAGCGGGACGACCCGCTGTTCGCCGACCTCGAGGGAGGGGCCGAGCGAGTCGTCTGGATGAGTCACGGAGACAAGGTGCTGCGGCTTCCCAGCGGCTTCGAGGTGCTGGGCACGAGCGATCACTCGCCTTTCGCCGCGGTCCGCCACGTCGAGAAGCCGATCTGGGGCCTCCAGTTCCACCCGGAGGTCGTGCACACCGAAGGCGGCGATCGGATGCTTTCCAACTTCGTCGGCCGGATCTGCGGCTGCGTGCCCTCCTGGACGATGGAGGCGTTCATCGATCAGGCCGTCGATGAAGTGCGGTCGCGGATTGGCGACGCGCGGCTCGTGTGCGGGTTGTCCGGTGGGGTCGACTCTTCGGTGGCCGCGGCCTTGGTTCACCGCGCGGTTGGCGACCAGCTCACCTGCATCTTCGTCGACAACGGGTTGCTGCGGCGGGGCGAGCGAGAAGAAGTAGAGCGGCTCTTCGAGGGAGTCCTCCACGTCAACCTCGTGACGGTGCGTGCGGAACGGCGCTTCCTCGATGCGCTGGCGGGCGTTTCGGACCCCGAGCGCAAGCGCAAGATCATCGGCCATGTCTTCATCGACGTGTTCGAAGAAGAGGCCGACAGGCTGGGCGATGTCGACTACCTGGTGCAGGGCACGCTCTACCCGGACGTGATCGAGAGCGTCTCGGTAAACGGGCCGTCGGCCACCATCAAGACGCACCACAACGTGGGCGGGCTTCCCGACCGCATCCGGCTCGAGCTGGTCGAGCCGTTGCGCGAGCTCTTCAAGGACGAGGTCCGGGAGGTCGGGAGGCGTCTCGATCTTCCGAAGGACCTGATCGGGCGCCACCCATTTCCGGGGCCGGGCCTGGCGATCCGCATCATGGGCGAGGTGACCGTGGAGCGACTCGCGTGTCTGCGGCGGGCCGACGCCATCGTGACCGACGAGATCCGCAGTGCCGGGCTCTACGACGAGCTGTGGCAGGCCTTCGCGGTCTATCTCCCGGTGCAGAGCGTCGGCGTCATGGGCGACCAGCGCACCTACGACAACGCCATCGCCGTCCGCTGTGTCACTTCCGTCGACGCCATGACCGCAGACTGGGCCAACCTTCCGCCGGAGGTGCTGGCACGCATCTCCAACCGGATCATCAACGAGGTCGCCGGCATCAATCGGGTGGTCTACGACATCTCGTCGAAGCCCCCCGCGACGATCGAGTGGGAGTAGGGGGCGTGGCGACTCCCTTCGTCCACTGCCACCTCCACAGCCAGTACTCGCTGCTGGACGGCGCCATCAAGATCGATCCGCTCTTCGCCCGCGCGAACGAGCTGTCGATGCCGGCGGTCGCGCTCACGGACCACGGCAACCTCTTCGGGGCGATCGAATTCTACGAGGCGGCGCTGCGCGCCGGGGTGAAGCCAATCATCGGTTGCGAGGTGTACGTCGCCTCCGGGTCCCGCTTCGACAAGGAGAAACGCGAGCGGGATGCGAGCGGCTTCGACGCCATCAATCACCTGATCCTGCTGGCGATGGATGACACCGGCTATCGCAACCTGATGTACCTGGTGTCCAAGGCGTATCTCGAGGGCTTCTACTACAAGCCCCGCATAGACCTCGACCTGCTGCGCGAGCGCAGCGAGGGCTTGATCGCGACGTCCGGCTGCCTGTCCTCGATGGTCTCGCGCGCGATCACCGGGGGACAGACGGAAACGGCGTGGAGCCTTGTCGAGGACTTCTCCGGCATCTTCAAGGATCGCTACTACCTCGAGCTCCAGCGCCACGGAATCGGCGACCAGGACCGGGTGAACGCCGAGCTGGCGAAGATGTCCGTCGATCTGTCGCTGCCGTTGCTGGCGACCAACGACGCCCACTACCTGCACGATCACGACCGCGATCCGCACGACGCGCTGCTGTGCATCGGGACGGCGACGAATCTGGACGACCCGAAGCGCTTCCGTTTCGACGGGCAGGGCTTCTATCTCAAATCCGGCGACGAGATGGCGGAGGTCTTTCGCGACCACCCGTCCGCCGTCGCGAACACCCTCGAGGTGGCGGAGCGCTGCAACCTCGTCATCGGGCTCGAGACCGGTGAGTACCACCTGCCCGAGTTCCAGGTTCCAGCCGGCAAGACCCGCGAGCAGGTCTTCGAGCAGCAGGCCTGGGCGGGGCTGCGCAGCCGTCTGAAGCTCGCCCCGGACGAGCCCGTGCCGCCGCGTTTCGCCGAGTACGTCAAGCGCATGGAGCACGAGGTCAGCGTGATCCAGTCGATGGGCTTCGCCGGCTACTTCCTGATCGTGGCCGACTTCATCGACTACGCCCGCCGCAGCGGCATCCCTGTGGGCCCTGGGCGGGGCTCCGCAGCCGGCAGCCTGGCCGCCTACAGCCTGGGCGTCACCGGCGTCGATCCGATCGAATACGACATCATCTTCGAGCGATTCCTGAATCCCGAACGAATCTCGATGCCGGACATCGACGTCGACTTCTGCATGAAGGGACGCGATCAGGTGATCCGCTACGTGCAGGAGCGGTACGACGGCGACGGCGATGATGGCCGCAAGGTCGCCCAGATCATCACCTTCGGGAAGCTCCAGGCGAAGGCTGCCATCCGCGACGTCGGCCGGGTGCTCGGCATGCCGTACGGCGACGTCGACCGCATCTCCAAGCTCGTGCCCGACACCCTGGGCGTGAGCCTCGGCGAGGCGATCGAGCAGTCGCCGGAGCTGCGCTCGCGCATGGAAGGCGACGGCCAGGTGGCGAAGCTGATCGAGATTGCGCGGAAGATCGAGGGCCTGACGCGTCACGCCTCGACCCACGCCGCCGGGGTCGTGATCGGGACGAAGCCGCTGATCGAGAGCGTGCCGCTCTATCGGGATCCCCGCACTGGCTCGGCAATCACGCAATACGACATGCGCTGCGTCGAGAAGCTGGGCCTGATCAAGTTCGACTTCCTGGGCCTGAAGACGCTCACCACCATCGCCGACGCCGAGAAGCGCGTGCGCGAAACGGTCGATCCAGACTTCGGGATCGACGACATCCCGCTCGACGATCCGAAGGCCTACGACCTGCTCTCCGATGGAAACACCGAGGGCGTCTTCCAGGTCGAGTCCCAGGGCATGA
>JBHHVG010000342.1:0-4141 GCA_046754165.1 Myxococcota bacterium | reverse complement strand
AGAACGAGACGGAATTCGGACGTCCGCTCGTCAATTCGATGCTCACCCTCGCGGTGATGATCGGCATCAGTGTGCACGAGACGACCCTGGGGACGACGGTGGCCAATCTCGGCTTCCGGGAGATCACCTTTCCGGCGCCCCTCTTCCACGGGGACACGCTGTGCGTGGAGACCGAGGTCGTGGCTGCGCGAGGGTCCAAGTCGCGCCCCAACCAGGGCATCGTGACCTTCGAGCACCGTGGCTTCAACCAGGCCGACGTGCTCGTCGGCCGCGCGGTGCGCGACGCGCTGATGCTGCGGAAGCCGTCTTGATGCAGGCGCCCCGGGCCGCCTTCAATATGCCCCGCGCGTTGCAGCGGAGACTCGCCGCACGTAGGCGGCCGGCGGCACGAAGGCCAGCCACATGCAGGCCGCGGCCGTCAAGCTCACGGCGGACGTGGCTGCCAACACCCATCCCGCCGGAGCCACGTTGTCGGTGGTGAGGTGTCCCACCAGGAAGATCCCGAATCCCAGGAAGATCGCGACGGTCGAGATCGTCCAGAGGCGAAAGCGGTCGGCGACGACCGCGTCGCCGAGCCCGATTCTCAGACGGCGCTTCAGCAGACGCTGGTAGCGGTGGGATTCGACGGCGGCCCAGCCGAAGCAGCCGGCGCGCAGCGCGAAGCCGATGTAGTACCACGCGCCGTGATCCGGACTTCCAGAGCCCGCGACGCCCATCACGCTCGCCCCGAACCCGACCGCGGCCAACGCGGTGATCCCGCCGGCAGAGCGGCTCCCGGAATGAAAGGTCTGCCAGGTGGCCGCATACATGGCCAGGCACGCGACGTCCTGGAAGCCCAGGGCGAGCCTCAGCAGCCCGGGCGAAGGCGACCCGCCCGGTCCGCCGCGGGCGGCGATTGCCAACGGATACCCGATTCCACCCAGCAGGACGAACGCCGTGCCCAGCAGGAATTCCGGGGACCGCCGCGTCCGGGTGGACAACCACAGCAGGCGCGTTCCCACGACCACGCAGGCGGCTATCATCGCGAGGACGCCGATTCCGAGCAGCGCTTGCATCCACGGACTGATCGGCGGATGGTTCGATCGACTTGACAGCGCCGGAAGGGCGCGCGGACGGGCAGTGACCACATCGCCCCAGGGTTCGAGCCTTCGGATGCGCGAAAATGCCGGACCTCCCGTCCCGCCGTGGTCGCCCGCAAGTGATATGCTTCGGCCGCCTCGGGCGGCGCCCGAGGCGGCTGCTCGCGGCACACTCGAGATGTGCGTGGCGAAGCCCGCCGGCGCGGTGGGTCCGGCCTCGTCCTGATTGATCCGAAGCGGATCGGAAGCGCGATGGACACGAAGCGATACGTCGTGATGGGTGCCGGGACGGTCGGCTGTCACCTGGCCCGCACGCTCTCCGCCGAGGGCCACGCGGTCACCCTCATCGACCGCGACCCGGGCAAGCGACAGATGATCGAGGAGCAGCTCGACGTCGGCTTCGTCCTCGGCAACGGCACGCACATGCCCGCGCTCGAGGCGGCGGAGGTGGACCGCTGCGAGCTGTTCGTCGCGGCGAGCTCCTCGGACGAGGCGAATCTGGCGGCGTCGCTGCTGGCGAAGGTCGCCGGGGCGAAGCGCACCGTCGTCCGCGTGGCGACCTCAGAGGACATCACCAAGTACGGGCGCACCTACGAGCGGACCTTCCAGGCCGACCTGCTGCTCTCCACCCAGCTCCTCACGACGACCCGCATCCTCAACAACGTCGCTGGCTACAATACGCTCGAGATCGAGTACCTCGCCCGCGGCGCGTTGCAGGTCCGCCGCACCCACATCGAGCCCGGCTCGGTGCTGCACCAGAAACGGCTGGCCGACGTCGACCTCCCCGCCGGCTGCCTGGTGCTCGCCTTCATCTCGGGCAACCGACTCGTCGTCCCGACCGGGGAGAGCCGTGCGCAGCCCGGAGACGAGGCGTTGGTGCTGGCGACCACAGAGGTCATCGACGAGGTCGAGCGCCGGATCAGCGGTCACTCGCGGCGTCTCGGCCTGGTGGTGATCGCCGGCGGTGGGGCGACCGCCCAGGCCGTTGCCACCACGCTCGTTCACGAGGTGAAGGTGCTGCGAATCATCGAGGCGGATCGCCAGCGCGCCGAGGAGCTCGCGGCGACCTTCCCGGACTGCGAGATCATCCACGGCGACGCGACGGATGTCTCCGCCCTGGCGGCCCAGGGGGTCGCCAACGCGCAGACGTTCATCGCCCTCACCGGACACGACGAGACCAACCTGATGGCCTGCCTGATGGCCCAGGAGCTGGGCGCCCATCAGCTGACGGCACTGGTGCAGAAGAGTGAGACCTCGAGCCTGTGGCGCCGGGTCGGCCTGCTCGAGGTGGTGTCGCCGCGCGTGATCGCCGCCGAACGCATCCGCGCCTACATCGACAACAACTACGAGGCGCACATCCTCTCCTTCGAGAACGGCGCCGCGCAGTTTCTTCAGCGACACATCGAGAAGCAGAGTGCCGCAGCCGGCGGTCGCCTCGCGGACATCGAGATTCCGCAGGGCCTGATCGTCGCCGCGGTCATGCGTGGGGGGAAGGCCATCATCCCGCGCGGCGATCTGCTTCTCGAGGCGGGTGACGACGTGATCGTCTTTGCGCTGCGATCCGAGGCGCCCCTGGTGAACCTGCTGTTCCCGGGAAGCGACGGCGAGTAGGCGAGCGGCGATGAACCTCCGCAGGGTCGTCCACATCCTGGGGCTCGTCCTGCTGGTGCTGGCCGGCGCGCAGCTCCTTCCCCTCGTCGGGTGCTTCTCGGCGGGTTGGAGCGCTGCGCCGGCGTTTCTCGGCGGCGCCGCCGTGACCGCCGGGGCCGGAATGCTGTGCCGGTGGCGCGGCAGCGCCGAGGGGGAGCTCTACCGGCGGGAAGGGGTGTTGATCGTCGTCGGGGCCTGGGTGCTGGCCTCCATCACCGGCGCCGTTCCCTATCTGGCGACCGGCGTCATCGACAGCCCGATCGACGCGCTGTTCGAGTCGGTGTCCGGCTTCACGACGACCGGCGCCTCCATCCTCGTCGACATCGACGCCGTCACGCGCCCCGTGCTCTTCTGGCGGAGCTTCAGCCAATGGCTCGGCGGAATCGGCATCGTCGTCCTGCTGGTGGCGCTGCTCTCGGAGCTCGGGCCCGGCGCCCGCTTCCTCTTCAAGCTGGAGGTGCCGGGGCCGAAGGCCGAGATTCTGCACGCGCGGGTGCGGGCGACCGCGGCGGCCCTGTCGCGGATCTATCTGGCGCTGACGCTGGCGCAGGTCACGTTGCTGCTGGCCTTCGGGCTCAGCCTCTTCGACGCGCTCACCCATACCTTCTCGACCGTGTCGACCGGCGGCTTCTCTCCCCACGCTGACTCGATCGCCCACTTCTCGACGCCGGTGCAGCTCGTCGTGATCGTGTTCATGATCGCGGCCGGAGTCAACTTCTCGCTGTACTACTCGGCATTGCGCCGGCGCGACCTCCGGCCGTTTCGGGACGTGGAGGTCCGGGTCTACCTGACGCTGCTCGCCGCCACGAGCGCGGTGGTGGCCCTCGACGTGGCCATGCACGAGGGTTCGTCCGTGCTCGCAACGTCGATCGACGCCGTCTTCCAGGTCGTCTCCGTCCTCACGACGACGGGCTTTGCGACCGCCGACTTCGCCGAGTGGCCCGGCCTCTCTCGCGCTGCTCTCGTGGCCCTCATGGTGGTGGGTGGCTGCGCGGGCTCCACCGCGGGCGGCGCCAAGATCGTGCGCCTCCTCGTCGGTTCGAAGGCGGCGCTGCGCGAGGTTCGCCTGACCTTCAACCCGAACTCCGTGATCGCCGTCGTGGTCGGCGGCCGCGCCGTTCCCGAAGAATCCGTTCGGAGCGTCGTGGGCCTGCTGCTGTTGTGGGTTCTGGCCTGGGGCATCGGGGCGATCCTGCTGTCGGTGGGCGACACGGGCATCGTCACCGCAGCGACCGGTTCCATCGCGACCCTCTCGAACATCGGCCCCGGTCTGGCCTCCGTCGGCCCCAGCCAGAGCTTCATCTTCTTCGCGCCGTGGCAGAAGCTCGTCATGGTCGGGCTGATGCTGCTGGGGCGCCTCGAGTTCTTCGCACTGCTCGCGCTGCTGCTCCCGCAGTTCTGGCGCCGCTAGC
>JBHHVG010000341.1:0-4141 GCA_046754165.1 Myxococcota bacterium | reverse complement strand
ATTCCCGACTGCTGCCTCCCGTAGGAGTCTGGACCGTGTCTCAGTTCCAGTGTGGCTGATCGTCCTCTCAGACCAGCTAACCATCGTCGCCTTGGTGAGCCGTTACCCCACCAACAAGCTAATGGTACGCGGGCTCGTCGACGGGCGATAGCTTTCAAGAAGAGGCCACCTTTTCCCACTGAGTCCGAAGGCTCTGTGGTCTTATCCGGTATTAGCTCCAGTTTCCCGGAGTTGTCCCAGACCCGAGGGTAGATTGCCCACGCGTTACTCACCCGTGCGCCACTCGTGTACCCCCCGAAGGGGGCCTTACCGTTCGACTTGCATGTCTTAAGCACGCCGCCAGCGTTCGTTCTGAGCCAGGATCAAACTCTCCAGTTTAAACCTAGCCTGGGATTCACAGCAAACCGCACGTGAACCCCAGTTGTTCGGTTACGATGCATCCAACAAGGTACACTCGGATACAACGTAATTGTTAGGAATATATTGTCGCTCAGCCGTCTAGCGAGTATTCCCATACTCGCACGACCGTACGCTATTCAGTTTTCAAAGACCGTCTGAGGTCGCCCGAGGCTTGTCGTGAGCCCCGGAAACCGCAGGCAGCAACGGCGCAAACCGTTGAGTCTGCCCTGCTTTTCGCGGACCGCGGAATCTACGAGACAGCCGGCGGCCGGTCAAGGGATTTTCTGGTCGGCACGCCCGATTGCCCCGCGGGAAAGCACCGGCCCGGGCACGGCGTGGTGGTATCACGCGATCTCGACCCGGGCATAGCGCCGCTTCCCGACCTTCAAGAGATAGGAGCCCGGCCGCATCCGGAGCGTGGGGTCCAGCACCCGCTCTCCGTCGATCTGAACGGCGTGTTGCGCGACCAGCCGGCGCCCCTCGCTGCGCGAGCCGATGAGCCGGGCGGCCTCGAGCACCTCCAACAGTCCCCGGTCGCCGTCACCGCCGAGGGCGACGGCGACCTCCGGCACCTGCTCCGGGGTCTGCTTGCGCGTGACGACCCGCGCGAAGTGCGCCGCCGCCGCGACGGCCGCCTGCTCGCCGTGAAAGCGCGAGACCAGGCGGTGCGCCAGGGCGTGTTTGAAGGCCAGGGGGTCGCCGCCGGAGGCGTCGAGCTCCGCGCGCTGGGCGTCCAGCTCCGTCCATTCACCGGCGGCGAGCAGGTCGAAGTAGACCCGCATCAGGTCGTCCGAGATGCTCATGGTCTTGCCGTAGATCTCTTCCGGCGGGTCGGTGATCCCGATGGTGTTGCCCTGGCTCTTCGACATCTTCTCGCTGCCATCGGTGCCGACGAGCAGCGGATGGGTCAGGACTGCCTGAGGCACCTGACCGTAGGCGCGCTGGATCTCCCGGCCCATCAGCAGGTTGAACGTCTGGTCGGTCCCGCCCAGCTCGACGTCGGCTTCGAGCGCCACGGAGTCGTAGGCCTGGACGAAGGGGTAGAGGAGCTCGTGGACGGCGATGGGCTCACCCGCGGCGTAGCGCTTGCGGAAGTCGTCGCGCTCGAGCAGGCGCGCGATCGTGCCGCGGGAGCAGAGCCGGACGAAGTCGGCCGGCGTCATGCGATCCATCCACTCGCTGTTGAATCGGATCTCGGCCCGCTCGACATCGAGGACGCGTCCGGCCTGGGCCACATAGGTCGTCGCGTTCTCGGCCACCTGCTCCGGGGAGAGAGCGGGCCGGGTCGCCTTCTTCCCGGACGGATCCCCGATGCGGGCCGTGAAGTCGCCCACGAGGAAGATCGGTGTGTGCCCCAGCTTCTGGAAGCGCTCGAGCTTGTTGAGCACCACCGTGTGGCCGAGGTGCAGGTCCGGCGCAGAAGGATCCAGGCCGAGCTTCACGCGCAGCGGGCGGCCGTCGCGCAGCGCCTTCTCCAGGACCGCCCGCAGCTCGACCTCGCCGTGGAAGTCTACGACTCCATCGCGCATGGTCTCGAGCTGTCGGTCCACTTCGGCGGCCACGGAACCGGATGCCATCAGCGCTCTCCCCGCGTCCACTGAAACGCGCGCTCCGTGACGATGGCATCCATGGCGCGATCGCGCGAGTCGTGGGGAACCGACGCGACGATCTGGGCCTGGCAGGCCATGCCCACCAGGATCGGCGCCGCGACTGCGCCGGTCGGGAAGGCGCGGTCGTAGCATCCCGCGCCGCGGCCGAGCCGGTTTCCGCTGCAGTCGAAGGCGACACCGGGGACGACGACGACATCCTCCGGGCCGGGAGTGACCACCTCCGCATCAATCGGGGGCTCGAGCACCGCGTGCCTCCCCGGCGCCAGATCCTCCCAGCGCGCCGTGAGAGAGAAGACGAGCCGACCCCCGGGGTCGATGCGGGGAAAGAGGCAGGTGTGGCCCGCGGCGCACAGCGCTTCGAACAGGGGCCGGCTGGCGACTTCGTCGGGCAGCGCGGCATAGAGCACGACCCGAGACGCGGCGGCGATGGCGGACTCCGCGAGCAGGTTCCGGCAGACCCGCGCCGCGATTTCGTCGCGCCCTCTGGCGAGCGCCTCTCGGCGGATCGCCGCAGCCCTCCGCCGCAGCGCGCGCTTCGCGGAGCGGACGTCCACGGCGGTTCAGCCGAGGCGGCGGAGACTCAAACGCGCGCGCCCCCGCCCTCGGCGAGCACCGCTTCCACGCGGTCGACGAGGGAGCGCAGGCGCCTCGCCGGCGCTCCGGAGGAGGCGCCTCCCGCGCGCTGTCGCACGACTTCGCGGGCGAGGTTCAGCGCGGTGAGCAGCGCCACGTCGAGGCTGTCGATCGTTCCCGTGCGCCGCTCGACGCCCTTCATCGTCTCGTCGAGATAGCCCGCGACCTTCTGGAGGGAGGCCTCGTCCTCATCGGTGCGGATGCGGAATTCCTGGCCGCGGATCTTGACGGTGACCGTAGAATTCTCCCCCATCCTAGGCGGGCTCCTTTGCGTCGAACTGCGCGTCGAGCTGATCGATCTGCGCGATCAGCTCATCGATGCGCTTGCCGACATCCTGACGGCGTTGGTTCGCCTGCAGGAGCTTCTCGTCGAGCTGGCGGATGCGCTGCGTTCGCTCGGTGAGCTTGCGCCGCAACGTCGCATTCTCGGTGCGCAGCCGTTCGTGGTGATCGAGAAGCTCCGCCACGCCGCGTTCCAGGCGCGCGAAGTCGTAGTCGTTGTGGCCGCCGTCAGGAATGAGGTGACCCCCGTCCTGGTGCGATCGTACCGACACTGCGGGAAAGGCGTCAAGGCGTATTCGGTGGATTCGAACGACGGCGACGGAAAAGGCGGCAGACCGCGATCAGACGTAGGACTGGCGCGATTGCAGCGACGAGCCGCCGGTGAGGTAGGCGTCGACCTGGCGGGCCGCCTCGCGTCCTTCCCAGATGGCCCAGACCACGAGGGACTGGCCACGCCGACAATCACCGGCGGCGAAGATGCCCGGCTCGCTCGTTGCAAAGCGCTCCGTGTCGGCGGCGACGTTGCCGCGCGCGTCGAGCGCCACGCCCAGGCTCTCCAACAGGTTCTCGCGCACCGGATTCAGGAATCCCATGGCCAACAGCACGAGATCCGCGCGAATCTCGAACTCCGAGCCCGGAATCTCCTCCATGACGGCCCGACCGGATTCGTCGGGCGCCCCGAACTGCACCCGCACCGCAACAAGCCCGGTGACGCGGCCCCCCTCACCGACGAACTTCTTCGTCAGCACGGCGAACTCGCGTTCGCCTCCCTCATCGTGGGAGCTCGACGTGCGGTACATCAGAGGCCACTCGGGCCACGGCGTCGAGGGAGAACGCTCGTCCGGCGGGCGTTCGAGCAGCTCGATGGATGTCACCGACTTCGCGCCCTGCCGGTGCGACGTTCCGACGCAGTCGGAGCCGGTATCGCCGCCGCCGAGCACGACGACGTGCTTGCCCGCCGCGTCGATCGAGACCTCTGGAGCGATGGGATCGCCGGCCAGGCGCCGGTTCTGCTGGGGCAGGAAGTCCATGGCGAAGTGGATGCCGTCGAGGTCGCGCCCCTCGATGGGAAGATCGCGGGGTTGCTCGGAGCCGGCGCACAGCACGACCGCGTCGAAGCTGCGGCGGAGCTCGGCGGCGGTGAGGTCGACGCCGGCGTGGACGCCGGTCTGGAAGCAGACACCCTCCTCGCGCATCTGCTCGATTCGGCGGTCGAC
>JBHHVG010000340.1:0-4159 GCA_046754165.1 Myxococcota bacterium | reverse complement strand
AGCACGGCGTCGCGCTGATCGGCCCCGGAGACGCGGGGGCGTGGACGCCCGAGCGCGGGGACGAGGACTTCGACGGCAGCTTCGTGCGGCGCTTCGCCAGCGAGGTCGAGGTGGGCGACCTGCTTCTCCTTCGCGCCGGGCTCGTCAGTGTTGTCGCCGTGGGCCTCGTCGCGAGCGAGTACCTCTACCTGAACGCGTTCGACGACGTGAACGGCTGGGACCTACAGCACGCCCGGCGCGTGCGCTGGTGCCGCTTGCCTGCGGAGCACGTTTTCTCCGGATCCGCGTTCGGCGCGAACCCGCCGCGCTGCTCTCGGGTGTGGAGCGAAGCGGTCGTCGACTTCGCCTTGCGCTTCGTGAAGTCTCCCCCGACGGCCTGGCAGACCGCCTCGCTGCCGGAGCTGCCCGCCGAGGAGCCGCCGCTCGAGCGCGTCCCCGCGCCCCTTGCCGGGATCGTGGCCCAGGCCGCGGATCTGCTGCCGCTCTTCCAGGACGATCAGACCTTCGGGGAGCCCCCGAGCGAGGACGAGCTGATCGTCCACTGGGTCGTGCCGTTCCTGCGCGCGCTCGGCTGGCCGCCGGAGTGGATCGCGGTGAAGTGGCGGTACATCGATGTCACCGTGTTCGGGGGACTCCCGCGCACCGCCGAGAACGTCCGCTTCGTCATCGAAGCGAAGCGCCTCGGCGCGGGCGTCGAGGGAGCCCTCGACCAGGCCCGCGGCTACGTCGAGACGCTCGGTGTGACCTGCGACGCGGTGGTCACCGATGGCATCCGGTACCGCCTGTACGAAGGGGCGCGCGGCTTCGAGCCCGTTGCCTACGCCAATCTCGCGCGCCTGAAGCGGCCCGCGGCGGAGCTCTTCAGACGCCTCGAGAGACCTTAGGAGGTCATGCCATGGAGCCGTGGTACAAGGTCGCGACGCCGCGCAAGGAGGTCCGCGAGGGACGCTCGTTCAACCCCGACGAGTTCGCGATCGCGCTCGAGCAGGTGGTGGCCGGCACGGCCCCCGAGGACTACCGCAAGCCCGACCAGTTCTTCGCCCGGACCTGCTTCACGCGCGCGCTCCGCGAGCACGTGGGAATGGTCCTGCGGCGCCTCTCGGGCCGAACGGACAATACGGCGCCGGTGCTCACGCTGATCACGCAGTTCGGCGGCGGGAAGACCCACACGCTCACGACGCTCTACCACCTCGGCACCAACGGGGACGCGGTCGCGGGCGAGAGCGGGGTAGCCGAGCTGATGCGGGAGGCGGGCGTCCCTTCGGTCCCCAAGGCAAAGGTCGCCGTGTTCGTGGGCAATGCCTGGGATCCGCGACCCGGGCACGAGACCCCCTGGATCGACGTGGCGCGCCAGCTCGCGGGGGATGCTGGAATGGAGGCGCTCGGGGCGGCGGCGAAGTCCACACCCCCCGGCACGGACGCGATCGCGCGCGTCTTCGCCGCGGCCGGGGCTCCGGTGCTGCTGCTCTTCGACGAGGTGCTGAACTACCTGAACCGGCATCGTGGCGGTGCCGAGGCGTTCCACGCCTTCATCCAGAATCTGACGGTGGCCACGACGGGCACGACCCACGGCGCCTGCGTCATCTCGCTTCCGCGCAGTCAGGTCGAGATGACGGACTGGGACATGCAGTGGCAGGAGAAGATCTCCCGCGTCGTCCGGCGCGTCGCCAAGGATCTCATCGCCAACGACGAGACGGAGATCAGCGAAGTCGTCCGGCGACGGCTCTTCCAGGACCTCGGCAGCGACAAGGTGCGGCGCAACGTCGCCAAGGCGTTCGCCGACTGGTGCTTCGAGCGCCGCGCGCAGCTTCCCCCGGAATGGACCGCCGTGGACTCGGCCGCGACCGAGGCCAAGGCGCGGGAGTTCCTCCGGCGCCGCTTCGAGGCCTGCTACCCGTTCCATCCGGCGACGCTTTCGGTCTTCCAGCGCAAGTGGCAGGCCCTGGCGCAGTACCAGCAGACGCGGGGGACGCTCGCGATGCTGGCCCAGTGGATCTCGATCGCGGCTCCGGAGGCGTTTCGCAAGGCGCGCACCGAGCCGCTGATCACCCTCGGATCGGCGCCGCTCGCGGAGCCGGGATTCCGGAGCATCGTCCTCGGTCAGCTCGGCGAGTCGCGGTTGGTCGCGGCGATCGACACCGACATCGCCGGCGAGCAGGCCCACAGCAAGGCACTGGACGCGGACACCAAGGGCCCCCTCCGCGGCATCCACCAGCGCGTCGCGAGGGCGATCCTCTTCGAGTCGTCCGGGGGGCAGAGCGACAAGGTGGCGCACCTGCCGGAGCTCCGCTTCGCGCTGGGCGAGCCGCAGGTCGACACGACCTCGATCGACAACGCCGCCTTCGCGCTCGAGGATCGCGCGTATTTCATCCGCCGGGTCGGCTCCGACGGCTTCCGCATTGGCTACCAGCCCACGATGAAGAAGGTCGTGAGCGACCGGCGCGCGTCGCTCGACGAGGAGACCGAGATCAAGCCCGCGCTTCACAAGCTGGTGGAGGACGAGTTCCGGCGCGGCGCGAGCATCCCGGTGGTGCCCTTCCCGGGCGATGGGGCGGAGATCCCGGACACGCCTCGGCTCGCGCTCGTCGTCGCGGATCCCGAGGCGGCATGGTCAGGAGCTGACGCGCTGCGCGAGCAGCTCGCGGAGTGGACCCGCCAGCGAGGCAAGTCACCGCGCCTCTACCCGGGAGCGCTCGTCTGGTGCCTCAAGAAACCGGGCCGCGAGCTGCGTGAGAAGGTCGAGCTCTCGCTGGCGTGGAAGCGCGTCGCTCGCGAGGTCGCAGAAGGGACGCTCGGAGGGGACTTCGATCGGGACGACCGGGTGGCACTTCAATCGAAGGTCCGGGATGCAGAGGAGGCAGCC
Organism: Myxococcota bacterium; assembly: GCA_046754165.1. Lineage (GTDB taxonomy): Bacteria > Myxococcota_A > UBA9160 > UBA9160 > SMWR01 > JAFDEI01. The sequence continues at coordinate 1,296 of JBHHVG010000340.1, read as the reverse complement.
AAGGACGAGGTATGGGGTGACTACCGCTTCGCCGTCTTGGCGGACGCCCAGGAGCAGGACGGACTCAAGGTGATCGACCTCGGAGCCGGGCACTCGTCGAGCGGCGAGACGCTGTGCGGGAGGGTGATCGCGGCCCTCAAGTCCGAGGCTCTTCTCAACGAGTCCGTCGGCGTCGGCTACATCGAGCGCAACTGGCCGCCTGCGCTCAAGGAGTCTGGTGCGTGGCCACTTGCCAGCTTGCGGCAGAGCTTCCTCAATGGATCGCTGACGCGCCTGGTGGATCCGGATTCGGTCTTGCGCGCAAAGCTCGCCGAGTTCGTCGACAACGGAGAGTTCGGCCTGGCCTCGGGTCGGCGAGCTGACGGGAGCTACGAGCGGGTGTGGTTCGGAGAGGCGGTCGCGCCGGACGAGGTCGCCTTCGAGTCAGACGTATTCCTCCTCCTAGGGGCAAAGGCGAAGGCCCTGAAAATCGAGCTCGAGCCCGGCCCTGGAGCCGAACCCGGCGCCGAGCCCCCTGGTCCCATTCCGATCGCTTCTCCGGGTCCGGAACCTGCAGCGGGTCCCGAGCCTGGGCCGGGAACGCGGGTTCTACGGATCCGCGGCGACGTTCCGCCGGAAATCTGGAACCGGCTTGGGACGAAGCTCCTGCCGAAGCTCAGGTCGGGGTCACAGCTCAGGGTCGGGATCGAGTTCTGCGTCACTGTGGAGGCCGCCGCGGCCAAGGCGCTTGCGGATGACCTCCGCCAGATCCTCGAAGACCTTGGGGTGGCGAACGAGGTTGGGATCGACGTGGAGTGAGAGCCGTACGGATCAAGGTGTTCCCGAGAGCCCGCAAGGGAAGCTCGGCGCGTGGGTAGGGGATCGAAATTCTAGAAGGCTGGATCAACCCTAAGCGCAGACCGAAGCTCCCGTTCCATAGCCCGGCGCCGCCTCTCGCCGGGGCCGAGGGCGAGCTCCGCGATTTCGTTGCGGCCCGCCGAGCGGGCCGGCTCTCCGACGTCGCGGCCTGGATCGAGGCGGGCCGACCTCTGCAGCTTGATCCCAGCGCGTGCGCGCGACGGCGGCGCGCCACCGCGCTGACGGTAGCGATCGACACAGGCCAGCACGATCTGATCCTTCTCCTGCTCGCTTCGGGCTACCGCACAGCGCTCGAGCCCTGGTCGCCCTTCGATCGGATCCTGCGAGCCCGACGCTGGGATCTCCTCGAGCTGCTCCTAGACGCCGGTGCTGATCCGAACAGCGTCGATCCGGATGCTGTGTTCGACACCTATAGCCGCGACGTGATGGAGCGCTTCT
>JBHHVG010000339.1:0-4163 GCA_046754165.1 Myxococcota bacterium | reverse complement strand
GCTTCGTACTCGGCGATGAGGTGGTCGAGCTGCCGCCGGAACTCGGGTGAATCCGACCCGAACAGCCGGATGGCGTCGTGCAGATCCGCGAGCTCGTCTTGGTAGTTCCGCGCGCTGCCCCGCTCCGGAGCGGGCTCACCGGGCGCCTCTTCGTCGCGGGGGGCCGGGGAGGAGATCCGCCGCATCACGTCGCGGACGAATCCTTTCCTGCCGGAGCCCGAATCGAACTCGCTCATGCTTCCGTCTCCTCGTTCACCAGCGCACCGGCCGGTCGTGAATGCCTCCGATCGAGGAGTACTGCAAAGCCCGTGCCGCACTTCGAAGCTCTACGCGACCAGAAGATTCTGGAGGGGCACAATCTCACAATGGAGACGGATCTGTCGGGGAAACTGCGTGTCCGTGGACGTTCTCGACCGGCAAATGAGGGGGTTGCCCTACTTCGCAGACCGAGCGCTGCGGCCGTGTCACCGCTCGTGATGCCTATCCGACTCTTCGAGCCCCGGTCCATCGAAGGACTCCTCACTCGTTCACCCGGTTTTCGCACGGTTTCGCCGCGAGAACCGTAGAGCGAGCGCCACCAAGCGATTTACTGGGGGTGCTAAGGACGCCGAACCTGTCGAAATTCCGCCTGTTTTCCAGTTTCGAGCCTATCACACCGCCTTGCCGTGTCAACCGCCCCCAGCGGGCAACCGGCGCCGCAACTCCCTGCTGCAATTCAATTCTTTCACCAGCACGGCAATCGGAGCCAGCGCGGACCTCGGCGGATCCGGCCTCCGGCGCCCCCGCGCCCGGCGGGAAATCCCGAAAAAACGGGGTCGCCGCTGATTTTCCTGCAACGAACGTGCCGCCGCGCGATGCGAGGTTGCACGTTCGTTGCCGGTTTTTTGGCGCTGGCGTCAGTTCCCCAGCGCCAACCGCGGGAGACGAGCGCACGCTCCGCCGAACATTGCGGAGCAGAAGTCGATTGGGGAGCGGGTTTCCCAGATTGGGCAGGCGATGGCCCTCGCCGGCCGGCAACTCGCTTTCACGGGGCATCGATTTCGATGATCTCCACGCCTTCGGGCGGGTCGAAGCGGAAGGCGTCCTCCCCGGGAGTCTCGCCCTCGACCACCTCCTCGAAGCTCACCTCCGAGACGTTTCCGATCAGGTCGAAGACGGTCGTGCTGCGCAGCTGGCCGCTGGCGAGGTCTGCGACCACGCGGAGCTTCTCGTAGCTGCTGTCGACGCGGGGGACGAGCTCGAGGGTCGCGCGATCCGCGCCGCACGCGAGGGCCTCGATCGCGAAGTCCCGCCGCACGTCTCCTTCGCCCAGCAGGAAGTGCACCGCGGCGCCCGCGGCGATGCCGCCGCTGACCGGCATCCGCTGCACCTCGGCGTTCGCCGGATCGTACAGCCACAGCGTCTTCCCGTCGGAAACGACGAGACTCGGCTCCGGCTCCTCGTAGGACCAGCGCATCTTTCCGGGCTTCGCGAACTGCACCGTCCCGCGCGAGATCGACGCACCCGACGGATCCCCACCGCCGAACGCGACGCCGCGCGTGCGCTGGACGAACTTCGCGCGCAGATACGTCATCGCCTCGTAGCGCTTCTGGATGGCGGCGACCGCGGTGTCTACACAAGCGGTCGACTCCGCGGCCGCGGCCCCCGAGGAGACGAGGGCGGCGAAGACGAATCCCATGGTCCAGATCGCGTTCATTCGGCAGTTCGACGCCTCGGGGGTGGCCGTTATTCGACGATCGAGTCGAGGAAGATCTCTCGCGATCTGGTGCCGATCTGGGGGCCGATCATTCCTTCGTTCTCCATCTGCTCGATCATGCGGGCCGCCCGGTTGTAGCCGACCTTGAGTCGCCTCTGAAGGTAGGAGATCGAGGCGTTTCTCGAATCCGTAACGATGGCGACGGCTCGGTCGAACATCTCGTCGACGTCCGCGTCGCGGCCTGCGCCGATGTCGCCCTCTTCCTCGACGTGGATCAGCTCGTCGTCGAAGACCGGGGCGCCCTGCTCCGCCAGCGCCTGCACCAGCTTGGCGACCTCCTGCTCGGAGACGAAGGCGCCGTGCATGCGCTGGAGCTTCGACGTGCCCGGGGGCAGGAACAACATGTCTCCCTGGCCGAGCAGATAATCCGCCCCGTTCTGGTCGAGGATGGTTCGCGAGTCCGTGCGCGAAGACACCTGGAAGGAGATCCGCGCGGGGAAGTTGGCCTTGATGACGCCGGTCAGCACGTCGACGCTCGGCCGCTGCGTGGCGAGCACCAGGTGGATGCCGGCGGCACGCGCCATCTGGGCCAGGCGTTGCAGCGCCTCCTCGACGTCCTTGGCCGAGACGACCATCAGGTCGGCGAGCTCGTCGATGACGACGACGATGAAGGGAAGGTGCTCGAACGCCAGCTCCGTCCCCTCTTCTTCGCCGGGCTTCGGCCGCAGGCGGAACGTCTTCTTTCCGGCTGCGAGTTCCTTCGCCACCCGCGCGTTGAACTGCGCGATGCTGCGAACCCCCAGCGCCGACATCATCTGGTACCGCTCCTCCATCTTCCGCACGACGCCGGCGAGTGCGGCCGAGGCGCGTTTGGGATTCGTGACCACGTCGGCCAGCAGATGGGGAATACCCTCGTAGATCGAGAGCTCCAGCAGCTTCGGATCGATCAGCAGCAGCCTCAGCTCATCGGGAGTCGCGCGACAGAGGATCGAGCACAGCAGCGAGTTGAGGAAGACGCTCTTGCCGGTCCCGGTCGACCCGGCGACGAGCAGATGGGGCATCTTCGTGAGATCCGCAAAGGCCGGGTTGCCGAAGATGTCCTTGCCGAGCGCGATGGTGAGCTTCGATGGGGTGGATCGCAGCTCTTCTGCCTCGAGGACGTCTCGGATGTAGACCGTCTCCCGCTGCTGGTTCGCGACCTCGATGCCGACCACGGACTTGCCGGGCAGCGGGGCGATGACGCGGACCGACAGCGCGCGCAGCGCGAGGGCCAGATCGTCTGCGAGGCCGACGATCTTGTTCACCTTGATGCCCGCGCCGGGCTCGAACTCGAACATCGTGATGACGGGGCCGGGATGCACGGTCGCGACGTGGCCCGACACCCCGAAGTCCTTGAGCTTCTTCTCGAGGATCCGGGAGTTCATGATCAGGCTGTCCCGGTCGTAGGTCCGGATCTGCTTCGATTTGTCGAAGATCTCGCTCGGGTCCGGCAGGCGAAACGGTCCGCTGGAGCCGCTCTCGTCGAAGTGGAAGGCCTCCTGGCGCTCTTTGCGCAAGGCGGCGACGGATTCCCGGTGGTCGACGATGGCCGGGTCGGAGCCGGCGCGGCGGCGGAACGGGACACGCGCCGCCTCGAGCAGGGACGAGGGCGCGACCTTCTCGCCTTCGGGGACCGACCCCTCGAGCGCCTCGTCGCGCGCGGCGGCCAGACGGCTGCGCCGGGCGCGCCGCTCTCGCCACACCGCCACGCTGCCGAAGCCGCGCCGCACCCCCGCCGCCAGGGACCACACGGCCCGCCGCACGCCGCGCTGCGCCTCCATCAGGGCCGTCGCGATCGCCATCAGCCCGGCCGCCAGGGCCGCACCGACCCAGCCCACCCCGATGCCCACCGCCGACAGGGCGGCACCGCTGGAGATCCGGGTGGCACCGAGACAGGCGATCACGAGCAGGACGGCGTTGAGCAGGAGCGAGCCCCACGACCCCACCAGCCAGGCTTCGTGGCGGGCGAGGAGGTTGCCGATGGAGCCGCCGTCGACGGGCCCGATCCGATCCGGGAACGCGCCGTGGAGAACCGGTCCGAGGCTCGCGACGGAGACGAGCAGCAGCAGGCTCGCCACGCTGAAGCGGGACAGCAGGCCGGGCAGCGGCTTCCCGAGGATGAGGCGCCCGCCGATCACCGCCGTGGCGCCGACGAGGACGACCGCACCGTGCCCGAGGCCGCGCAGCAGCACCGCCGCGACCAACGCGCCGAGCAGGCCGGCGCGGTCGACGGCGCCGCCGGGATCCGCGCCCGGGTCGGCAGCGGCGTGGGTCGCCAGTGCCACGGCCGCCAGCAGCGCGACCCCCACGAGGGCAACGCCCGCGCACTCCCGGATCACCCGGTTCGCGGTCGAGCCGGAATCCTTGGCGCGGGACCGCCGCCCTTTGGCGGCCGCCCTAGCCACAGGCAATTTCCATGGTGCGAGGC
>JBHHVG010000338.1:0-4167 GCA_046754165.1 Myxococcota bacterium | reverse complement strand
GCAGCTCGTGGATCGCCGCGAACTCCGGTTGCACGTCTGCCCAGAACTCCTGCTCGCATTCACTCATGGCCCGCCGCGCGGCCTCGGTCGCGCCATCGTAGGGCACCGGGTGCAACACCTCCCAACCGAGAGGCGCACGCGCGTTCGGGTCGAGGGCTAGCAGCTCGAACAGGATCGAGGTGCCCGAGCGCGGCGCGCCGGTGATGACGAGCGGCGCGTCGATCTGCTCTTCCGCGATGGCCGGCGTCTCGTTGCGCGTGCGAGTGAGGAGCAGCCGCGTGCGCAGGCCACGCAGCAACTCCTGGCGGGTCATCAAGCGGCCCAGCGTGTGCAGCTTGCCCGTCGCTTCGATTTCGTCGATGAGCGAGGTGAAGCGCCCGTGCCAGTCTCCGTCGAAAGCACCGAAGTCGCTGATTCCACCGGTCGATTCGATCGCCGTTCGCATGAGCGCATCGGCCTCGAGCGGGATCAAGTTCTCGGCGCCTCCTGCGGAATCGCCCATGGCGTTGATGCGCCGCACCCAGTCGGGGCGGGTGTAGTGCTCGATCAGATTCTTGACGGACGCCATCAGCCGCCGAACCCTGCACGCCTCGGCGCTTCGCGAGAGACGCGCTCGCTTCTGGCTCGTATCACCTATCCGGATCCGGTTGCGGGCGCTCGTTCGCGGAGCGCGCCAACGTCGATGACTTCGGCCGCGATCGGCGGAACCTCCTCCTCGGGCAACAGGAAGCGCCAGAAGATCATCCCGGTCCGCACGCCCGCCGCGTCGATCCAGTTGGGTACGCCGGGGTCGCAATGGGCCACGACGATTTCGAAGCTGCCGTCCGGCTCGTAGCAGACCTGGCGGCGATTCAGCGAGACGCGGCGGTAGCGGTACGGCGGTGTCTGCAAGCGATGATTCCACAGCACGACATTCGCAAAGCGGCAGCCCGGGAAGCGACCCCGCATGACCAGAGCCTGGTCGGGATCGAGTTCGTAGAGGGTCTGGCGGTAGTCGATGTCTTTCGCCGCGTAGCCGATCTCCGTGTTGCTCACGCCGGGCTCGGAGCTGGAGAAGCGGTTGACCTCGCGGGAAACCCACGCGGGCATCACCTCGGGCGGCAGGTCCGGAAAATCGATCGTCACGCCGCGAACGAAGTTGATCACCCGGCGGATTCCAGCAGCCACCGCCGCGTCGTCCTTCGGCGCCGCCGGCCCAGGGTCATCGATCGGTTCGATCGAGAGGGGGACGTGGAGTGTCGGGTCGGCCGCGGCGTTGCGCTCCCACTCCCAGTAATGACGCGTGGTGATGCTGCCCGCACCGGGCTCGAGCCGCAGCCAGTTCCCCGGCTGGGGCTCGGAGCTCGCGATGATTTCGAAGCTGCCGTCCGGGGAAACGTCGAACTCGGTGTCGTTCAGCGTCGAGATCACGCCCTTCGAGAGATGGCCGTCCTGCGCCCCGGTCTCGACGCAAAAGGACGTGTAATCGGCGCCTCGGACGTTGCCGCGGATGCGGTACGTGTCTTCGGGATCCGTGATGGCGCCGTAGTAGACGGCGTCGGGATTGTCGCCGAGCAGCTTCTTCGTCGGGCTCAACCAGCGATGGAAGACCGGGCGCTTGGGATCCGCATCGAACCAGAACTCGAAGCCGTGCTGAAGCGCATTCGCCAAGAGGGAACGCCCGGCGGCCCGATCTTCGGGCGTGTGCATGCCTCGATCGGGACCGATGTAGCCCGCCTCGATCTCCCCGAGCGTCGCCGCCAACTCGCCGAAGGCGATCGCTGCCTCGTCTCCCGACTCCGCCACCCGCGCCGAACCCGCGTGCGCCGCAGCCGTGTCGGCTTCGGTCGTGGCGCTGCCGTCATCCATCGTGCTCTCCGTCTCGAAGAGGTCGACCGCTCGGCGAGGGCGAGCGTTTCGCGCGCGCCTCTGCGCTCATTCTACATGCACCTGCACCCGTGAGAAAGCGCTGCTGTCCCGATCGACGATGCGGTCCACCGCGAAGAACGCGTGCGGGGCCAACCGTGCGGAGGCATCAGGGCTCGGTCACCGCGCCGAGCTCGGCCTGCGCGCGATCCATCTGGCCGAGACCAGCGAACAGTACCATCCGCGCCTTGCGCCTGGCCTGGTCCATGCCGCGACTGCCAGACTTCATCTCGGGCAGGAGGTCTGGCGCCGCCACGTCGACCGCCGGCCATTGTGGGCTTCCTCGCGCGTCGATTCGAACGAACAGCAAGCCACCCATGTCCGCGTACACCAGGCGCCAATCCGGGTTCTGGTTCATCCACGCAATGAACTTCGCCGGATCGAACGACGGGCTCAGAAGAACACTGCCGAAGTAGTATGATGCATCGAGACGCCGAAATGCCCGGGGCGTCGTGAACGCGAGCGCCCCGAGCATCTCCGGTCCGAATACTTCGAGGCGACCGTCGACCATGACCTGATAGTCCGGGTAGAGCCGCCAGTTCACGTAGCCGCCGAGGGCCATCTGGTGTGCAATGCGACCCGGCGGTCGCTCGCGCTCGATCCAGTCCACCGCACCTTCCGGAAGGAAGACATCGACGGTGCCCAATCCGGTTTCGTGGACGGTGCGCATGCGCGCGTAGAAGCTGTTTCGAGCGACGTCGAAGCTGGCCAACAGCAGGGCCAGCGTGAGCGCCGCAGTGGCCCATCGGCCCGCCGCGACCGGCGGTGGGTGACGATCGAGCCATTCACTCGCGTTCCGGATCGTCAAGGGGGCGGCGACGATCGCGAAGAGAGCGAGGTTGCGATTCGCCTGCAGGGCCAGCAGCAGAAAGGACGAGAAGATCAGTGCGTGCGCGACCCGGCTGCGATTGGCGCGCCAGTTCGCCACCTGTGCGACGATGCCCACGAGACAGAGCACCGCGGGAAGCACGAGCCACACAGCCGGGATCTTCGGATCCCAGACCGGCCTGAGTTCGATCACGCTGCGCCCCGGGATCCCGCGATCTCCGGTCGGCCCGATCATCACGAACTGCTCGAAGGGGTAGAGCGCGCCGTCGACGAAATTCGGGTTCGCGAAGGAAGCCAGCGCCACCAGGGCCGTCACCTTCAGCAGACGCCGCGACGGACGCGCTCGGCCTGTGGCCTGCCGGGATCGGATCGCATCCGACAGCAGGTAGAAGCCGCAGATCGCGACACCGAGGGCAAAGAGTCCGTGCAGATTCACCCACACGAGCTGCAGCGGAACGACGGCATAGACCCAGGCGTCGTCGCGCCGTTCGTTGCGTTCGAGCAGCGCCAGGATGGCTGCGAGAAGCAGGAAGGAAGCCATTTCGGGCCGCGCGAGGAAGCGCTCACCCGCGATGAGAAGCATCGATCCGAGCCCGAACGCCGTCAGGTACGGCCGCTCGGGACGCCAGCCCACGGTCGCGAGAATCGCGACGAGTACAACCGAGGCGACGGCCTTGACCACCACGACTCCGTCGTGGCCGCCGATCCCGTGGAGCGCCTCCAGCCCCAGCTGAAAGAGCCAGTGGATGTCGATCCAGGGGGCCCCCGGCACCGTGTAGGTGAAGGGGTCGGCGGTCGGGACGCTTCCGGTGTTGGCGATCCATTGGCCGGTACTGAGGTGCCACCAGTAATCGGGGTTCCGGATCTTCTTGAATCCCTCGCAGAACGCCAGCAACGCGAGCGCAGCCGCGGTCGTCCAGGCGCCGATACGATGCCGCAACAACCGTCCGCTTTCGAGACCCGACCTCACGAAACTCCTTCTCGCCCGAGTTGCATGCGGCGAGAGTCCGCGCTCATGATCGCAGCCACGTCGGCCGGCGCCAGATGGCGAGAGAGAACGCGCGAAGCGAGCCGCCAGGCCCCGGCTGCGGGCACGGGCGATCGAGGGCGCGCGGCTACTCGAGCCCGAGCCCCACCATCGTCACGTCGTCGCGCAGGCGCCCGGGCTTCGTGAACTCCTGGATCTGCGCGTTCAGCCGGCGGAGCTGGGCCCGGATTCCGCCCTCGGACGGCTCGGACAGGCAGGCCAGGAGCCGATCGACCCCGAATTCCTCGTCCTCGTCGTTCGCGGCTTCGGTGGCACCGTCCGTGTAGAAGACCACGCGGTCTCCCGGAGACAGCGCGATGATCTCGTTCCGGTAGCGCGCATCCTCACTGATCCCGATGGGGATGCCCCCGCCGCCGTCGTGCGAGCGGGCGCCGCTGGCCGTGACC
>JBHHVG010000337.1:0-4176 GCA_046754165.1 Myxococcota bacterium | reverse complement strand
GCCGCGCAGACCCGGACTCTGAGGCCCAGGCGATCCGCGAGAGAGGAGCCATGGAGACGATCCGAACCCCTGATGAACGTTTCGAGAAGCTGACGGGCTTCGATTTCGAGCCCCACTACAGCGAGGTTCCGGACGGCGAGGGCGGGAGCCTCCGCATCCACCGGGTCGATATGGGGCCGCGAGATGGCGAGGTCATCCTATGCCTCCACGGTCAGCCGACCTGGTCCTTCCTCTATCGCAAGATGATCCCGCCGTTCGTGGCGGCGGGTCACCGGGTGGTGGCGCCGGATTTCGTCGGCTTTGGCCGGTCGGACAAGCCCGTGCGCCGGCAGGACTACACCTACTCCAGCCACGTAGACTGGATGACAGCCTGGCTCGACGACCTCGACTTGCGCGACGTGACGCTCTTCTGCCAGGACTGGGGCGGGCTCGTCGGCCTGCGGATCGTCGCCCAGCGACCGGAACGCTTTGCCCGGATCATTGCCGCGAACACCGCGCTGCCCGATGGAAGCCTCGTTCCCGACGACGCCGGACCGGCGATGCGCAAGTTGTACGACACCATTCCCGTCGTGGACATCCGGGAGGTGGGTCGTCGCTTCGCGAGCAAGGACGGTCCGCCGGGTTTCTTCTACTGGCGCCGCCACTGCTCTGACACTCCCGATCTGCGGATCGGAGAGCTGATGGCGGGTGTGGGCGCATCCCTTTCACCAGAAGTAGTGGCAGGCTACGACGCGCCCTTCCCGGACGAGCGCAGCGTCGCCGGCGCGCGGCAGTTTCCGAGCCTCGTGCCGATCTTCCCGGACGATCCGGAGATTCCGAAGAACCGCGCCGCCTGGAAGCTGCTCGAGGGCTTCGACCGTCCGTTCCTCACTGCCTTCAGCGACGGTGATCCGGTGACGCGCGGTGCGGAGAAGAGCTTCGAGGAGCGCGTTCCGGGTGCCCACGGCCAGCGCCACGTGACGATCCGCGGCGCCGGCCATTTCCTCCAGGAGGACAAGGGCGAAGAAGTCGCCGCGGAGGTGCTGCGATTCATCGCCGACAATCCGCTGCCGGGGAGGAGCTCCGAATGCGAGTGACGCACACCGCTGCTGGTCAGGAGGGGTGACAATCAGCGATTCCAACGACGCACGCACGTGCACTCTCCGCGCGGCCGCGCTCGGAGCGCGGCGCCGCGCGATCCGCTCGCGATTGCTGGCCCTCTCCGTGGACGTCGAGGAGTCGGCCGACGGCTTTCGGCTGCGCTTTGCCGACGCCTCCGCCGCGCGCGACGACATCGAAGCCTTCATCGAACTCGAGAGAAAGTGTTGCGCCTTCCTGCGATTCGACATCACCGAGGACGCCGTCGAGGGGACGCTCACGCTGGCGGTCTCGGGGCCGGACGGGGCGCGCGACCTGCTGCGTGGCGTGCTCACGCCCGACGGCGGTTCGCCCGGTGCGGCGGTGGCGGATCGCTGGGTGCGTTCTGGCATCGCCGTGGCGCGCCCGAACCGAGGCTGAAGGGTTCGCGTGACGCCATGAAGCTCCGCGGGAGAGTGTGGTTCTGGCTCGCGGGTGCGGCCGCGCTCGCCACGGCAGCGGCGGCCTGCGGCAAAGCGGCGCCGCGGCCGCCTCGCAACGTTCTGTTGATTTCGATCGATACGTTGCGTCGCGATCACGTCGGTCTCTACGGTGCGCGGCCGACTCCGACCCCGAATCTCGACGGGTTCTTCGCCGACGGAACCGTCTACGAGCGCGCGGTCTCGCCGGCTCCGTGCACGCATCCCGCGATCGTCCAGGTCCTCACGGGTATGCTCGAGCCGCGCGCGCAGCCGCGGCTGGCGGAGATGCTCGAGAGCGCGGGCTACGACACGCACGCGATCGTGAGTCACCACTTCTTTCGCGGCTCGCGCGGTCCGAACCCCCGCTTCCAGCGCGGCTACCAGAGCTTCGACGTGCAGGCGCGCGACGAACGCAACCAGTATGGCATGACGTCCCGGAGAGCGGAGACGGTGTCGGATCGGGCCATCGTGTGGCTGCGGAAGCGGCCGAGGAATCCGGTCACGCCCCCTTTCCACCTGTGGCTGCACTACTTCGATCCGCACGATCCCTACGACCCGCCTTCGGACGCCCGGACCGAGCTGCTGCGTGGCGTCTCCGGGGATCGTCGCGGCGCCCAATGCGCCGGCGGCGCCGGGTTGGGCTGCGAGCGCCGCGATGGCTCCGCCGAAGGGGAGCCCTTCTCCGCCGAACGCAGCCGCGAGCTTCGCGCGCTCTACACGGCTGAGGTCCGCTACACGGACCGCGAGATCGGCCGTGTGCTGCGGACGCTGGAAGAGCTCGAGCTGCTGGAGGATACCTGGGTGGTGCTGTGGTCCGACCACGGCGAGCAGCTCGGGGAGGATGGCGTCTGGGACCACTGCCAGAGCGTTCACAGCCGGGAGCTGCTGGTTCCGCTGCTGGTCCGACGCGGTCGCGGGCGCCTCGGTGCGGATCCCCGTCATGTCGGCGCGGTCAGCACGCTCGACATCGTGCCGACGCTGCTCTCCCAGCTCGGTCGTCCGGCCGATCCGGATCGCTTCGACGGGACCGACCTCGCGCGTTCCTCCGACGACCGAGCCGTCGTTTCGGTGTGGCTCGACCAGCGCACGGCGGTGTCTGGCGCGTGGAAGCTCAACGTCCGCGGCGATGTGTCCGAGCTGATCGACCTCGAAGGTGACCCCGACGAGCGAAGCGACGCGAGTGGCGCGCACCGCGAGCGCGCCGCAGCACTCGCGCGGGCGCTCGAAGCGACCGCCGAACGCGACGTCCGGATCCGAGAGCAATCCAACCGCATCGTCGAGGATCTGCGCGCGATCGGATACATCGAGTAGCTCGTGGCGAACGACCGGCGGGAGCTCTGGATCATGTTCGGGATCATTGCGGCGACCGTGGCCTACTCGCGGCTCCTCCGCGCTCCCTGCGACGACGCGTACATCTTCTACGTCTACGCCAACAACTGGCTCGCGGGCAACGGCCCGACATTCAACGGTGCGCGGGTCGAGGGCTTTACGAGTCCACTGTGGTTGCTGCTGTTGACGGCCGCCGGCTTCGTGAAGATTCCGCTCCCGGTCGCCGGTGAGGTGCTGGGCACATTCTCCGGCCTGCTTGCCTTGCTCGCGACGCACCGCCTGGCGCGGGCCGCAGGGCTCGCGGGCGTCTGGGCGCTGCTTCCCGTCGGGCTCCTCGCCGCGTCCGGGGACTTCGTCTTCTACATGGCCTCGGGCCTGGCCCTGCCCCTCTTCACGGCGTTCGTCGCGTGGTCTACCGCGGCGGTGCTGGAGGCCCCCCCCGCGCACACGCTGCGCTCGCCGCGCTTCGCAGCGCTGGTGGCCGGGATGATCCTGACCCGACCCGAGGGGGCACTGGTGGCCGCTCTCCTCTACGGCTACGGCTGGGTCGCGACGCGCTCGCCGCGGCTGGTGCTCGCCGCCGGCGTGCGCACGCTGGCGCTGCTGCTCCCCGTCCTGGCCTTGAAGGCCTGGTACTACGGATACCCGCTACCCAACACGTACTACGCCAAGAGCGGGGCGGGTTTCGCCAACGTCGCGCACGGGCTTCGCTATCTCGGCGCCGCCGTTCCGCGGCATCTGCCGTTGTTGCTGCTGCTGCTTCCGGCAGCACTCGACCGCTCGCGAACGCGGGCTGCGTCTCCGGCCAGGCCGCTGCCGTTCTTGTTCGCCTCCACTGCCGTGTGGCTGGCGTCGATCGCGCTTCAGGGAGGCGACAACATGGTCGGCGCCCGGGTGGTCGTCCCGGCGCTGCCGTGGCTGTGCGTCGGGCTCGTCGCCCTCGCAGGGGCGGCGAAGCCGGCGGCCACTTTCGTCGCGGTCGGCATCGCCAGCGCGGGTATGGTCCTCGGTTACGCGCGGACCGAGAGCGTCCGCATCCACGCCGAGGGCTGGCGAGCCGACGCCGTCGTGCGCGAGGCGGCGGGCCGCTACCTCGGGAAGCACTTCCCTCCAGACACCCTCGTCGCCCTCAACCCCGCCGGCAGCATCCCCTTCTACTCCGAGCTCCCGACCATCGACATGCTCGGTCTGAACGACGAGCACATCGCGCACCGGGGCGCGCGCAACCGCAAGCAGCGGTTCGGCCACCAGGCCGGCGATGGCGCCTACGTGCTTTCACGCCGGCCCGACGTGATCTTGTTGGGATCCG
>JBHHVG010000336.1:0-4176 GCA_046754165.1 Myxococcota bacterium | reverse complement strand
GACCCCTTGTCGCCGGTCTCAGCCGCGCTGCAGCACGATCTGCAGGAGCCGTTGGATCGCGCTGGTCATCGCGGCGCCCGAGAGCCGATCGGGATCGGGCCGTGGGGGCGGCCCCAGCGCGCGCCCCCCCGCGAAGTGCGCCTGATGGCCTCGAAGGGCGCCCTGCCCCTTCCGCCTGTCGAGCTGGCCACGGTGTTGTTCGCGCTGATGCACGACGCCGACCCGGAGGTCAAGTCGACCGCCCGCGAGAGCCTCGAATCCCTGCCCGACGCGGTCACCGACGTCGTCCTGTCGGGGCCGACCCACCCGGCGGTCCTTTCCCACCTGGCCCGGGCCCACCGCGACGACGAGGACAAGCTCGAGAAGCTGGCCCTCAACGCCGCGACCGACGATTCCACCATCGTCTTCCTGGCGTCGCTGCCCTTCAAGCGGATCGTCGACATCATCTCGAACAACCAGGAGCGCATGCTCCGCGAGCAGGAGATCGTAGAGGCGCTGGGCAACAACCGGCTGACCGGGCGCTCGGTCATCGAACGGATCCTGAGCTTCCTCGGCCTCGACGGCATGGGCGGCGGAGACGACAACTCCCCCGTGGTGTTGCCCGAAGCGCAGACCATCAGCGACGAAGAGGCCGAGGCCGCGCTGAAAGCCGTCCTCGGCGAGGACATGGCGGAGCACGCCCGCGAGTTCCTGGTGGACGACGACGACGCAGCGCCCGCCGGCGGGGATGCCGGGGGCGACGGCGACGAGGCGCTGCCCGACAGCGGCAACCTCTTCGCGCTGATCCAGAACATGACCGTGATGCAGAAGATCAAGATCGCGCGAATGGGCAACAAGGAGGCGCGCGGCCTGCTCGTTCGCGACCGCAACAAGATCGTCTCCATCTCCGCGGTGTCGAGCCCGAAGATCACCCTCCAGGAGATCTCCGCCATTGCCAAGTCTCGCAACGTGAGCGACGACGTGCTGCGTGTCATCACCCGCAACCGCGACTGGACCCGCAACTACCAGGTGAAGTTCGGGCTCGCGACCAACCCCAAGTGCCCGCCGACCGAGGCGATGAAGTTCGTCAATTATCTACAGGACCGCGATCTTCGGGGACTGATGCGAAGCAAGGACGTGCCGACCGCGATCTCGACCCACGCGCGGCGGCTTCTCATGAAGAGGGGAAAGCTCTGATGACCGACGCCACCCGCGAAGACAGCGTGGTGAACGCACGAATCGTTTTCTGGGGCGCCGAAGGTGCCGGAAAGACCGCCAACCTCGACGCGATCTTCGCCAAGCTGCGCCCCGACCACCGCGGCGAGCTCCGCTCGGTCCCGACGCCCTTCGACCCCACCGCGAGCTACGAGGAGCTTCCCATCGAGCTGGGCAACATCGCCGGTGTCCGCACACAGATCCAGCTCGTGGCGGTGCCGGGAGCGCCCGAGCAGGCTCCGACGCGCAAGCAGCTCCTCGACGAGGTCGACGGCATCGTGCTGGTGGTCGACTCCCAGAGCGATCGCATCGACGACAACATCGCCGCCGCCGCCGAGCTTCGCGCGGTGCTCGCGGAATACGGGCGGGACATCGACGAGATCCCGCTGGTCGTGCAGCACAACAAGCGCGACCTGGGGGATCCCTTCGCCCAGGAGGAGCTGCACAAGCGGCTGGCCCTCGAGACCGCCCCGGTCTTCGAAGCGGTCGCCACGGAACAGACCGGCGTGCTCCAGACGCTGTCGACGATTTCGAAGCGCGTGATCCGGACGCTGCGACGGCGCACCAGCGACGACAAGCCCGAGCCGGAGCCCGTGGAGCCCCCGATCGCCGCCGAGCCCCCGGAAATCACGATGCCGGAGCTCGCTCCGCCCACGACCAGCGAACGCATCGAAGAGGCCATCCTGCACGAGACCGAGCACCCGGCGCAGCGGGCCATCGACGAGACCGCCCAGCAGGCGGAATCACTGCTCGACCCCTCCTGGGACCCGATCGCCCGCGAGCTCGATGGGCCCGCCGGGGTTCGCGTGGGACCGGATCTTTCCATCGTCTCCGCGGGCGATGCGGAGCGGACCGGCGATCGCACGGTGCGGCTGCCGCTGGTGCTCGGGGATGGGGAGGGAAACACCTCGACCCTCGTACTCACCATACAGCTGGATGCACTTCTGGACGAAAACTGAGGTCGATGCGGAAGCGAATCGGAATCTACGGCGCAACGGAAGAGGCGACCCAGCTGATTCCGCTGCTGCTCGCCAATCCGGCCGTCGAGATCGCGGCGATCTACGACCCGGAGGCCGAATCGCTTCGCGCGCAGCTCGACCGCCAGCCCCGGGACATCGCCGCCGTGCTCGAGGCGACCCTGAGCGACGATCCCGCCTCGGTGGCCGCCGACCCGAACCTCTACGCCGTGATCGACAGTGGCGCCGAGCCGAGCTTCGCCGCGAGCTTGCCGGGCGTGGCCGGCCGCGGCATCCAGATCGTCTCGCCGCTCACGGCGCGCCTGCTATGGGGCTACGACAGCCGCTCCCGCGACCACAAGCGGGAGCTCCTCCAAGCCCTGCACGAGGTCGTCGAGTCCTACAACCTGACCATCGACGCGGACGAGCTCTTCGAACGGATGCTCGAGATCGCCCGAAACGTCACCGGCGCCGAGGGTGGCTCGTTGATGCTGCTCGACGAATCGACCCGAGAGCTGCGTGTGCGTGTCGCCACCGGCGTCGAGCCCGAGCTGTGGGCCAAGATCCGCGTGCCGATCGGCGAGGGCATCGCAGGCAAGGCGGCCGCCGAGGCCAGGCCGCTGCGGCTGCGGGGCAAGGCGGACCGGCAGGCCTTCCGCATCGTGCGTGAGCGGCTCGACGTCGAGTCGGCGGTCTGCGTCCCGCTCGTCCACGACGGTCGCGTGCTCGGCGTTCTCAACCTGCACCACAGCACCCGGGTCGACGCCTTCAGTGACGAAGACCTCGCGTTCACCGAGGAGCTGGCCGCCCTCGACGCCCAGATCATCGCCCAGGCCCAGGAGCACGAGGCCCTGCGCAGCCAGGCGACGCGCTATGCCGCCGTCCGGGCCGTTCACGAGGTGCTCGGCAGCAGTGCGCCGCTCCCCGAGCGGCTCGCGGACTTCTGCCGCTCCGTCGCAGAGCGAGCCGGCGACGGCATCGCCACGCTCTACCTGATCGAGCCGGACTCCGACGAGCTGCGCCTGGCGGCCACCTCGCTCGTGGGCGGCGGCTTCGGCGGCGAGTACCGCGTCAAGCTCGGCGACGGCATCGACGGCGCGGTCGCCAGCACCGGCGAGCCGGCCTTCCTGCGCGGACCCAACGGCAGCATCGCCTACGCCGCCCTGCCCCTCGTCGCGGGCAACGCCATCGCCGGCGTGCTCTCGGTCCAGGCCGGCCCCTCCGCGTCGCTCCGACGCGCCGCCGAGGAGACGCTGCTCGAGATCACCGCCGCCGCTGCCGAGGACATCGTCCAGGCCCAGCGCGAGGCGCAGGTGCACACCCGGGCCAACAAGGCGAGCGCCATCAACGAGACCGGCATCCGCATGATCTCGGTCACGGACCCGTCCGAGGTCCTGCGGCTGGGCACGTCCTCTGCCGCCATGGTCCTCGAGGCCGACCACGCCATCCTGCGCCTCCAGGACGCGGAGACCGGCCGCTACGTCATCCGCTCCTACTTCGGTGCGGCGGACGGCTGCCTCCAGGAGAAGCTCTTCCGTCTCGACAAGCGGATCTCCGTCGACGCCATCAAGCGGCGCGGCCCCGTGCTGGTGCGCGATCTGTCGCGCGACCCCAACCTGAAGCGCTTCGACACCGACCTCCACTCACTGATCGCCGCACCGCTCAAGCAGGAGGGCCGCGTCATCGGGACCCTCGCGATCTACGACAAGGTCGCGACCGACCGCTTCTACGCCGGAAACTTCGGAGACGACGACCTCCAGCTCTTCGCCAAGTTCAACTCCTACCTCGAGCGCGCGCTGTCGAACGCCCTCTTCTACGCGCAGACCCGCCAGTACCGGAACTTCGACGAGGAGACGGGCCTGCCGAACAAGAGCTACCTCGCCAAGCGCATCCACGAGGAGATCGCGCGTTCTGCGGGACGAGAGGGCTCCGTTGCCGTCGCGGTCTGCACGATCGAGAACCTGGCAGAGATCGCCGCCGCCACCAGCGGCATCCGCTCGAAGCGCGTGGTGCTGCGGACGGTGGA